>JBAUJK010000395.1:0-11690 GCA_049683695.1 Burkholderiaceae bacterium | reverse complement strand
GCGTACTATCCGACCCGGCGCCACATGCCGGCCAAGCTGCGCGCGTTCATCGATTTCCTGGCGCAGGAATTGAAGGCTCCGCTCTAAAGGCAGCAGCCCGGATAGGCCGCCCGCGCCAGTCTGGGTAAACTGCTGGGCTGAACCCGCTTCGTCACCCATCATCCATGAACCCAGCCAATACTCCCATTCGCGAATTCACGCTGCGCGGCGTCGTCCTCGGCGCGCTCATCACCCTGGCTTTCACCGCCGCCAACGTCTATCTGGGGCTCAAGGTTGGGCTGACCTTCGCTTCGGCGATCCCGGCGGCGGTGATCTCGATGGCGCTGCTTTACCGGCTGCGCGGCGCCAATATCCTCGAAAACAACCTGGTGCAGACCCAGGCCTCGGCCGCCGGCACGCTGTCGTCGGTGATCTTCGTGCTGCCGGGGCTGCTGATGCTGGGACTGTGGAGCGGCTTTCCGTTCTGGCAGACAGCGCTGATCTGCGCCGCCGGCGGCACGCTGGGCGTGCTTTACACGGTGCCGCTGCGGCGCGTGATGGTGGTGCAGTCGGACTTGCCCTATCCGGAAGGGGTAGCGGCGGCCGAGGTGCTACGTGTCGGCGAGGCGCAGCGGCACCGGGCGCGGCAGGCACAGTCGGCAGCGGGCGGACATTCGGGTCTGCGCGACCTCGGCTGGGGCGCCGGCCTGGCGGCGCTGTTCAGCTTCCTGAGCGGCGGCCTGCGCCTGCTCGGCGATGCGGTCAGTTTCTGGGTACCGGCCGGCAACACGGTGTTCCGCGTCGCCGCCGGCTTCTCGCCAGCGCTGCTGGCGGCCGGCTACCTGATGGGCGCCGCCGCCGGCATCGCGGTATTGCTGGGACTGCTGCTGTGCTGGGGTGTGGTGGTGCCGTGGCTGACCGCGCAGGCGACGCCGGCCGCCGGCCAGGCGCTGAGCGCGCTGGCGACCCAGCTGTGGGGCGACAAGGCGCGCTTCCTGGGTGCCGGCGTGATCGGCATCGCGGCGCTGTGGACCGTGGCGACGCTGATCAGGCCGATCCTCCAGGCGATTCGCAGCCAGCCGGCGCGCCACGGCGCCAGCGCGGCGCAGCCGGACGAGACCGACCGTGACATGCCGCCCGGCTGGATGCTGCTGGTCGGCGCGGCGGCGCTGGCGGTACTGTTTTTGGTCGTCAACTATTTCATCGAGTACAACATGCCGCAACTGGGCGGCGGCGCCCGCTACGGCCTGACTGCCTTGTGCGTGCTGTTCGCGGCAGTGTTCGGCTTCCTGGTGGCGGCCGCCTGCGGCTACATGGCGGGGCTGGTGGGTTCTTCGGCCAGCCCGATTTCCGGCATCGGCATCATCGCCACCATCCTGATGGCGCTGTCGCTGCTGGCGCTGCACGCCGTGGTACCGGCGTTCGCCGACAGCCTGTCGGGCCAGCTCGGGGTGGCGCTGGTGCTGTTCATGGTGTCAGTGGTGCTGGCGATGGCATCGATCTCGAACGACAACCTGCAGGACCTGAAGACAGGCTATCTGGTCGGCGCCACGCCCTGGCGCCAGCAGGCGGTGCTGATCATCGGCTGCCTGGTCGGGGCGGCGGTGATCCCGCCGGTGCTGGACCTGCTGTACAACGCCTACGGCTTCGCCGGCTCGCTGCCGCGCGCCGGCATGGATCCGAATCAGGCGCTGGCGGCACCGCAGGCGACGCTGATGAAGGAGATCGCCAGCGGCATCTTCAGCAGTTCGCTGGACTGGACCATGCTGGGCCTGGGCGTGCTGGTGGGCGTGGCGGTCATCGTGGCGGACCTGCTGCTGCGCAAAAGCGGCAAGGGCGCGCTGCCGCCGCTGGCGGTGGGCCTCGGTATCTACCTGCCGCCAACGATCGGCATGACGCTGACCATCGGCGCCGTGCTCGGCTACTTCATCCAGCGCGCCATCCGCACTTACGGCGCGCGCGCCGGCAAGGACTGGGTGGCGGCTGCCGAAGAGCGCGGCCTGCTGCTGGCGTCCGGCCTGATCGTCGGCGAGAGCCTGATGGGACTGCTGATTGCCGCGCTGATCGGCTTGAGCGGCAAGGATGCTCCGTTGGCCATCGTCGGCTCGGACTTTGCCGCGGCCGGGTGGCTGGGCCTGCTGTATTTCGCCGGCTTGTGCGCGTTCTTCTACCGGCGCGTGGCGAAGCGCTGAAGTCCGGAGTTTCTCCCGCCGGCCGGCGCCATTGGCTGGTAGGGATTTGAATCGCGGATAGCGCCGGGCGCGGATCGGCGCCCGCCTATCGCGCGAGTATCCAGTCGGCCGTTGTCCGCACCACGTCGCTTTCCAGGCCGTTGAAGCCGTGATGGGCAAAAGCTGCGCAGGGATCGCCCGTGTTCAGGCCGCCCTGGAAGGACAGCAACTGCTTGTCCGCCGCGTTCTGCAACTGGTCCATCAGCGCGGGAATTTTCGAAAACGGGCAATGCGCGCAGCCGTCCTGTTCATGGTGCACGACCAGCGTCGGAATGGAGATTTTGTCCAGCGGCATCGCCAACACCGAACGGCCCTTGTCGTCACTCAGGATGGTCGAACTCAGCACGATCCCGTCCGGCGCGTCGGCACCGTTCAACGCGATGGCGAGATAGGCGGCAGACTCGGTGCCGCGGCTGGTGCCAACCAGCCAGACCGGCACCCGATAGTTTTCCCGCATCCAGGCAATCACCGCCCGCATGTCGGCCGCATGCTGCGGCGTCTGCCTGAAGCCGGCGAGAAAAGGCGAGACCTGCCGATCGGACGGCGCATCGACCACGGCAACCGCCAGCCCCTGCGCGGCGAACAGTTGGCGCGTCCTGACCAGGAAATTACCCTCGCCCCACTTCATCGAACCGTTCGCAAAGATCTGCAGCCCTCCGTGCCCGCCGGGCAGCAGCACCACCGCCGCCCGCGGCTGCGGCTGCGGCGGCGACAGCAAGACCATGCGCTGAGTGATACCGGGCCGGGTCGGAATGTCCACCACCTGTTGCGGCACCTGGGCTTGCGCCGAGAGAAGGAGAGCCAGGCCGCAGGCGGCGATCAGCAGTCTCAGCGTTCGCAAGGCGCGCGCCGGCAGGGCGGCCGCGTCCGTCGCTCGAATCGCCATGGAAGTGCTACGACTCGCCTTCGATTCGTGCCAGTTCCGCGGTCAGGCGGTCGATTTCCGCCTGCATCGCCGCCGGAAACTCGGCATCGCCCCAGGCGCGGTAATTTCCTTGCGCATAGGCCAGCGCATTGCGGTAGTACAGGAAGGCGTTGAGACGGTTGCCGACGTAGTTGTTGCGCACCCGCGTGACCTTACCGGGCGCGCCCATCACGATCGAATTCGGCGGGATGATGGTGCCTTCCTTCAGGAAGGTGTGGCCGGCGACGATGCTGTTGTCGCCGATCACGCAGCCGTCCATGATGGTCGAGTTGATGCCGATCAGGCAGTTGTCGCCGATGGTGCAGCCGTGGATCGTGCAGTGATGGGTGATCGAGCAGTGGCTGCCGATATGGGTGCCGGTGTTGCTGCCGATATGCAGCATCACGAAATCCTGGATGTTGGTGTAGGGCCCGATGGTGATTTCGAACATTTCGGCGCGCGCCACCACGTTCATCCAGATCGAGGCGTTTTCCGCCACGGTGACCTTGCCGTACAGGCAGGCGCTGTCGTGCAGGTAGGCGACGTCGCGCAAGACGACATCCGGTCCGATCATCCCCATCATTGCTCCTCTTTTTTGATCATGTGCAATCGCCGCCGCACGGCGTACCGTGCCGCGGCCCACGGGGAGTGTAGAGCAAATCCGGCCCGGCCTCGACAAGCCGGTAGCACCGGATCTGCTCCAGCGCAGTTCTACAGCGCGGCCTCGCTGAAGTCGGCGACGCTCGGGCCGCCGGCCATGAGGATCGTGGCGCAGGTGTGCGCTTCCGGCAGCAGGTGACAGGCATAGAAGCGCGCCAGGTCCACCACGCCTTGCAGATAGACGGCGTCGCCATTGCCGGCGCGCAGCTGCGCAGTCGCGGCGGCGGCGGCGCGCGCCATCTGCCAGGCGCCGCAGGTGAGGCCTACCTGGCGCAGGAAGGCGGTCGCGCCGGGGAGCACTGTGCGCGGCACGTCGTCGCAGGCAAGAATCCAGGCGACGCTTTGTTCGAGGCGGTCGATGCCGGCCTTCAGCGCGGCCTCGAGTTCGGCCGGCACGCTGCCGTCTTGCGGCAAATCCGCGCACATCTCGGCCAGCAGCATGCCGATCGCGGCGCCGCGGTCGCGCAGCAGCTTGCGGCTGACCAGATCGTTAGCCTGGATGCCGGTCGTACCCTCGTAGATGCGCGTGATGCGCACGTCGCGCAACGGCTGGGTGGCGCCGGTCTCTTCGACGAAGCCCATGCCGCCGTGGATTTGGATACCGCAATCGGCGACTTCGCTGCCGAGCTCGGTGCTCCAGGCCTTGACCACCGGCATCATCAGGTCCACCAGAGCGCGATGGCGCTGCGCAAGGTCCGGCTGCGGCTCGCAGCGCGCGCGATCGAACCAGGCGGCGGCGCAATAGGCCAGCATGCGCGCGCCCATCAGCTTGGCGCGCATTTCCAGCAGCATCCGCTTGACGTCGGCATGGCGGCAGATCGGCACGTTCCTTTCGCCGGTGGCCGCATCCCGTCCCTGGCGCCGCTCGCGCGCGAAGACCAGCGCCTTCTGGTACGCCAGCTCAGCCTGGGCGATGCCCTGCAGCCCGACATTGAAGCGGCTTTCGTTGACCATCACGAACATGTACTCCAGCCCGCGATGCAGTTCGCCGACCAGGTAGCCGACCGCACCGCCGTCGTCGCCGTAGCTCATGGTGCAGGTCGGGCTGCCGCGGATGCCGAGCTTGTGCTCGAGGGCGATGCAGCGCATGTCGTTGCGCTCTCCGGGCTGGCCATCCGGCCCCGGCAGGTATTTCGGCACGACGAACAGCGAGATGCCGGCCACCCCGGCCGGCGCATCCGGCGTGCGTGCCAACACCAGGTGCACGATGTTGTCGGTCAGATCGTGGTCGCCGTAGGTGATGAAGATCTTTTGCCCGAACAGCCGATAGCTGCCATCGGCCTGCGGTTCGGCGCGGGTCTTGATGGCGCCGAGATCGGAGCCGGCGTTCGGCTCGGTCAGGTCCATGGTGGCGGCCCATTCGCCGCTGGCCAGCCTGGGCAGGTACAGCCCCTTCAGCGCGTCGTTCGCCGCTCCCGCCAGCGTCTCGAAAGCGCCGGCCGCCATCGGCGGCAGCATCGAGAAGGCCAGGTTGGCGGAAAACCACATTTCGGTGACCGGAGCGGCGACGATCTTCGGCAGGCCCTGGCCGCCGGCGGCCAGCGGCAGGCCGAGGCCGACCCAGCCGGCGTCGCGGAACTCCCGATAGGCATCGCGCCAGCCGTCGGGCGTCGCGACGTCCACGCCTTCGAGGCGGCATCCCTGCCGATCGCCGACCTCGTTCAGCGGGGCCAGCACGCCAGAGGAAAATTTCGCCGCTTCGTCGAAAATGGCGGCCACCAGGTCCGGCGTCGCATCCTCGCAGCCGGGCAGCGCTGCCAGCGCCGGCATGTCGATCAGGTGTTCGAGGATGAAGCGCATGTCGCGCAGCGGGGCTAGGTACTCGTTCATGATTTCCAACATTTTTCTGGTTGCGCCATGCGCCGGGACGCCGCTCCGGCCGGCACATGGCCGGGCCGGATCAGGCGGCCTTCAGGACCATCGCGATGCCCATGCCGCCGCCGATGCACTGCGTGGCGAGCGCATAGCGGCCCTCGCCGCGCTGCAGCCGCTGTGCCGCCTTGCCGGCCAGGCGGCCGCCGGTGGCGCCCAGCGGATGGCCGAGGGCGATCGCGCCGCCGTCGACGTTCAGCCGTTCCGGCGCAATCCCCAGTTCGCGGCGGCAGGCTTCGGCCTGGGCTGCGAACGCCTCGTTCATTTCGACCACGTCGATGTCGCCGATGGCGAGGCCGGCGCGTTCCAGCGCCTTGCGGCTGGCGCCGACCGGCCCCATGCCCATGATGTTGGCGGCGCAGCCGGCCACCGCGAAGCTGACGATCTCGGCCATCGGCTTCAGGCCGCGACGCTGCAGATACGCTTCCGAGCACACCAGCAGCGCGGTCGAGCCGTCCGTCATCGGCGAGCTGGACCCGGCCGTCACGCTGCCGCCTTCCTTGAACACGGTTTTCAGCGTGCCCAGCTTTTCCATGTCGGGCGCGCGCGGGCAGCCGTCGACGTCGACCACCTGGTCATCGAACCGGATCGCCACGATTTCTCCCGCCAGGCGGCCGTCGGCCTGCGCCGCCAGCGCCTTGGAATGGCTGGCGAAGCTGAAGCGGTCCTGCTCTTCCCGGGTGATGCCGTACATGTCGGCGACGCGCTCGGCGGTCAGGCCGACCTTGATGTAGTCGTCCTGCTGTTCCTGCGTCCAGGCGGTGGGCGGCAGCAGGTTGAAGCCGAACATCGGCACCCGCGACATCGATTCGACGCCGCCGCAAATGAAGACTTCGCCGGAATTGGTGGCGATCATGCCGGCGGCGTCCTGCACCGTCTGCAATGCCGAGCCGCACCAGCGATTGACCGTCACGCCGCACACCGAATCGGGCAGGCCGGACAGCATGCTGACGATGCGCCCGAGGTTCAGGCCCTGCTCGCCTTCCGGATAGGCGCAGCCCCAGATCACGTCCTCGATGTCCTGCGGCGGCACGTCCACCTGGGCCAGCAGCGCGCGGATCACCTGCGCGCTGAGGTCGTCGGGACGGATTCCGGCCAGTGCGCCCTTGCGCGCCGCGGTAAACGGCGAACGCACGTAACCGGCGATGAATGCCTTCTTCGATGTCAATTTGAACTCCGTAAAAAATGGATGCGCGCATCGCGCGCAAGGATCGACAGGGCGGCGCGCAGGCCGCCGCCGTCATGCCGTGGCCACCGGCTCCCGGTAGCTGCGGCGGGCGCCGCCGGAATCGGCACGTACGCCGAGGTAGAACTCGCGCACCTCCGGGTTGCTGACCAGCGTTTCGGTGGGGCCGCTCAGCATGACCTTGCCGTTTTCCAGGATGTAGCCGTGATGCGCCACCGAGAACGCCATCGACGCGTTCTGCTCGACCAGCAGCATCGACACGCCCTGCTCGCGGTTGATGCGGGCGATGATGGCGAAGATTTCCTCCACCAGCTTCGGCGCCAGTCCGAGCGACGGCTCGTCGAGCAGAATCAGCGATGGCTTGGCGACCAGCGCACGGCCGATCGCCAGCATCTGCTGTTCGCCGCCGGACAGGTAACCGGCCAAGCCATGGCGCCGCTCGTGCAGACGCGGAAAATAGCCGTAGATCAGGTCGAACGAGTCGTCGGCGCCAGCGCGGTCACCAACGGCATTGCGGGCCACCTTCAGGTTTTCCTCCACCGTCAGGTCGCCGAAGATGCGGCGCCCCTCCATCACGTGGAACATGCCGCGCCTGACCAGCTGGTCGGGCGCGACAGAACCGGTGGGGGTGCCGTTGAAGCGGATCGAGCCGGCGGTGACCATGCCGTCCTCCAGCTTCAGCACATTGGTGATCGCCTTCAGCGCGGTCGACTTGCCGGCGCCGTTGGCGCCGAGCAAGGCGACTACCGTACCCTTCCTGACGCTGAGCGAAAGGCCGCGCAGCGCCAGCACGGATTTGCCATACACCACCTCGACGTCCTGTACTTCGAGGATGCTGTCAGCCGCGTCGTTCATCATCACCTCCCCACCGCCGTGCGGCTCTTTACTTGGCACCGACATTGATCCAGTCGGAGGCGGCGACCATCGTCTTGTTCTTGGCGTCGTAGCGATAGACGCGGCCGACCGGGATCGAATTGCCTGCCACCGTGATCGGCACGCCGATCAGGCCGCCGGTGTCGTAATCCTTGATCGAATTGAGCGCGGCCTTCAGGTTCGGACCGGTCAGCTCCTTGCCGGCGTCGAGCACGCGCTTGGCGCTCTCGGCGTACAGCATCGCGTTCAGCCAGCCCTGCAGGTAGGCGACCTGCTGGTAGTCCGGACGGATCGCGCGGATCTTTTCCAGCGTCGGCGACTTGCCTTCCTGGTCGAAGTAGTAGCGGTACGGCATCACGCCAAGGAAACCGTCGGCGTCCGGACCCATCTTCTCGACAATCTTCAGATCCATCGACCAGATCGTGCCCATGAAGCGGGTTTTCATGCCGAGGTTCTTCGCCTGCGCGATGAAATCCGGAATCGGCGCCAACACGTAACCGTGGAAGATCGTGTAGTCGGGATTGGCGCGGCGCAGCTTCAGGACTTCGGTCGAGACGTCGACCGCGCCCGGCGGCGTCGCGATCTGCTGCACCACGTTCAGCCCGAGCTGCTTCGCATAGGCCAGGCTCGATTCGATCGGGTCACGGCCGAATTCGTTGTCCGCGTAGACCAGCGCCACTTTGGCCTTCGGCGTTTCCTTAGCGATGTGGCGCAGCAGGATCTTCACCATTTCCGAATAGTCGGGGCCGGCCATGAAATAGTTCGGGAACTTCACCGGGTCGTTCAGCTCGGTCGCGAACGACGTGCCGGACATCAGGATCTTGCCGTTGCGCGCCAGTTCGGGAGCGATGGTCTTGGCGAAGCCGGTCGAATCGGCATAGTAGAAATTCACTTGTTCGCGCGCGGTCAGTTTGTTGAACACCGACACCGAAACGTCGACCTTGTAGCCGGTATCCTCGGCTGCGTAGCGCATCTTGCGGCCATTGATCCCGCCTTGTTCGTTGGTCATCTTGACGAAATCCTGCATCGCCGTGTGATAGCCGACCGCAGTCGAGGCCATGATGCCGCTCAAGGGAATGGACGCACCGATCACGATGTCGGACTTGTCCTGCGCCTGCGCAGCGGTGAATGAAAGCGCCAGCGCGCCGGCACCGATGCCGGCTGCAACGCGTAGGACCTTGCGACGATATTCGTTCATACCTCTATCTCCTTTGGGGTTGGATGACTGCTGTTTGTAGAACTACGTTTTCGATGCCCGCAGCCGCAGCATGAGGCGCAGGCGCGGCAGGACTTCCACCAATCCCTGCGGCTCGAACAAAAGAAAACCGATGATCAATGCGCCGAACACGATCGAGCGTACGGCCGGAATGATCGACATCGCATCCGGAATCCACGGCGTCAGCAGCGTGAACGCCAGCCGCAGCAGCTCCGGCACCAGGGTCATGAAGATCGTGCCGACGATGCCGCCGACGATCGAGCCCATGCCGCCGACGATGATCGCGGCGAGGAAGAAAATCGACATCACGATCGGAAAGCTTTCCGGCGTGACGACCCGGAAGAAATAGGCCCACAGCCCGCCCGCGAGACCGGCGTAGAACGACGACAGCGCGAAGCTGGTGAGCTTGTATTTCAACAGCGGTATGCCGAGCACCTCGGCCGAGATGTCGCGATCGCGGATCGCGATGAAGGCGCGGCCGACCTTGGTGCGGAACAGGTTCGCGGCCATCGTCACCATCAGCACCGCGACCGGCACGATCACCCAGTACTGCTTGGCCGGCTGGTCGAGAACGACGCCGAACAATTGCGCCGGCGGGACGTTGAGTCCCTTGACGCCATTGGTCACCGACTCCCAGTTGGCGAACACGAATTCGAGGATGATCGAGGCGGCGATGGTCGCGATCGCCAGATACAGGCCCTTGACCCGCAGGCTGGGAATGCCGACCACCAGCCCCACCAGTGCCGCCACCAGGCCGGCAAGCGGCAGGTTCAGATAGAACGGCAGCCCCAGGTGCTGCTCCAGCAACGCGACGCTGTAGGCGCCGACGCCCATGAACGCGGCCTGCCCCAGGCTGGCCAGCCCGGTGTAGCCGGACAGGATGTTCAGACCGGTGGCGCTGACGATGTTGATCGAGATCAGGCAGATCCAGTACATCCAGTAGTTGCTGACCAGGAACGGCGCGGCGACGAAGGCCAGGATCGACACGGCGATCCAGAGCCCGCGGCGCGATGCAAACAGCGACGACGCACCGCCGGTGGCGGACGCGGAGAGGGAGGTCGGAGTAGTCATAGTCGGTCGATCTCTGCGGAGCCCAGCAGGCCGTGCGGACGCACCAGCAGCATGGCCATCAGGAGGGTGAAGGTGGAAATCATCTTGTATTCGCCGCCGAGCAGGGCGCCGGCATAGGCTTCGACCAGGCCCACCACCAGCGCCGCCAGCAGCACGCCGAGGATCGAATCGAGGCCGCCCATGATGACGACCGACAGCACGGTCAGGCCGAACACGCCCATCGACGGCGACAGGCCGCCGACCGCGCCGACCAGGATGCCGGCACCGGCCGCGATCATGCAGGCCACCACCCACGACATCGAATACACCTTCGGCACGCTGATGCCGCAGGAATAGGCGGCGCCGGGATCGGTGGCGGTGGCGCGCAGCGCCAGGCTGCCGCTCCAGAAACGGAATACCGCCATGAACACCGCGATCATCGTCACCGACACGGCGAACGCCACCGCGGTCTTCGGCGACACGTAGGCGGGGCCGAGGAAGACCGGCTTTTCGTCGATGAACGACACCAGCCGGTGCGGCTCCAGCCCCCAGACCAGTTCCACCACGCCGACCAGGACCGAGCCGAGCCCGATGGTCACCATGAACACCGACAGCGCGCTGCTGCCCAGCATCGGGCGGATCACGGCGCGCTCGACCACGGCGCCGAACAGGCCGCCGCACAGCAGCACCAGCGGGACTGCCAACCAGACCGACAGCTGCAGGCCGCTGGTGAAGCCGAAGAACAGATAGGCGCCCAGCATCAGCGTCTCGCCGATTGCCAGATTCACCACCCTGGTGGCCTTGTAGATCAGGACGAAGGCGACTCCGGTCATCGCCAGCAGGGCACTGCTGCCGAGGCCGGAAAGCGCGATTTCCGCGAGATAGATCCAGTCGATCATTACGCAACCTCCTCTGCTACAACCGGCTTCAGCTGTCCCGCCGCGTCGGCGCCGAGATAGGCGCTGATGACGTCCGGGTTGCTCTGGACTTCCTGCGGCTTGCCGGCGGCGATCAGCTTGCCGAAGCTGAGCACCACCACGTGGTCGGAGATGTCCATCACCATGCCCATGTCGTGTTCCACCATCAGGACGGTCACGCCCCATTCTTCGCGCACCTTGAGGATGAAGCGCGCGATGTCCTCGGTTTCCTCGCGGTTCATGCCGGCCACCGGCTCGTCCAGCAGCAGGATCTTGGGCTGCATCGCCAGCGCCCGCGCCAGTTCGACGCGCTTGCGCAGGCCGTAGGGCAGGTTGGCCACCGGCTCGTCGCGGATATGGGCGATATCGAGCAGGCTGATGATGCGCTGGTCGATCTCGTCGCTCAGCGCCTGTTCCTCGCGGCGCGCGCGGCCCCAGTACATCAGGCCGTGCAGCAGGTTGTTGTGGATGTGCGAATGGCGGCCCAGCTTGATGTTGTCCAGCACCGTCATGCCGCGGAACAGCGCGATGTTCTGGAACGACCGCGCCAGGCCGAGCTTGGCCCGCTGCGGCGGCGGCGTCCGGCTGATCGAGCTTCCCTGGAATTGCACATCGCCGGCAAACGGCTTGTAGAAGCCGGAAATGCAATTGAACATCGAGGTCTTGCCGGCGCCGTTCGGGCCGATCAACGCGGTGATCGAGCCGGGCGCCACCGAAAACGAGACGTTCGACAGTGCATCGATGCCGCCGAATCTCAATGACAGGTTCTGGACCGAGAGGATCGGCTGCGATGCGTGTTGGT
>JBAUJK010000394.1:0-8492 GCA_049683695.1 Burkholderiaceae bacterium | reverse complement strand
GCGGCGAATCGGAACTGGTGCCGCTGGAGCAGATGAGCGTGGTCACCGCGCCCTACGAAGCGGACGGCAAGGTGGTCGGCACGCTTGGCGTGATCGGACCGACGCGGATGGCCTACGAGCGCGTGATACCGATCGTCGACATCACCGCGCGGGTGCTGTCGAATGCGCTGAGCCATTCCTAGGCATCAGCGATACTGCCTATAGCATTTTTGAAGTCGCAGGCAAGGCGCCCGGGATAAGCCGTTTTTACGGCATACTCCCCAATTACTCGTTTACTTGGGCCGGTGCGGGCACGGATTCTTGGTGCAATTCGCGTACAGTGCCAGCGCGTGGTCGGCGATGGTAAAGCCGCGCTCGGTAGCGATGCTGTGCTGGCGCGTTTCGATCTCGTCGTCGTAGAACTCCTCGACATGGCCGCAGTCGAGGCATACCAGGTGATCGTGGTGGGAGCCCTCGTTCAGCTCGAACACCGCCTTGCCGGCCTCGAAGTGGTTGCGGTGCAGGATGCCGGCCTGCTCGAACTGGGTCAGCACGCGGTAGACGGTAGCCAGGCCGACATCCATGTTGTCCGCCAGCAGCGCCTTGTAGACGTCTTCGGCGCTCAGGTGGCGCACCGCGCTGCCCTGGAAGATTTCCAGGATCTTCAGCCGCGGCAGGGTCGCCTTCAGCCCGCTGGCCTTCAGTTCGGAGGGATTGTTGGTCATGGTTTGCTCGAAATCAGGGTATCTGCTTTATCATATAGCGTTTTAGCATACCTGCCTCGTCACTGGATTCCTATGCGACTGCCGTCCCCCGCTTTTTCCCGCGCCGCCGCGGTGGCGCTTTGCCTGGCGGCCATCGCCGGCTGCGCCTCGAAAAATCCGCTGATCGACGAAGCGCCGGCGGTGGCCGCGAGCCAGCCGGCGACCAGCCCGGCCGAGCCCACCAAGAGCGAACCCCAGGCCAGTGCCGCACCCGCCGACAGCGCGGCGCAAGCGGCAGCGGCGGCCGAATCGGGCGTGCATACCAGCTATACCCGGCGCTTTCTCGGCATCTTCTCGCCGTACCGCGTCGATGTGCAGCAGGGCAACTTCGTGTCGCAGGAAATGCTGGCGCAGCTGAAGGAAGGCATGACGCAGGAGCAGGTGCAGTTCGCGCTCGGCACCCCGCTGTTGCGCGACATTTTCCACGCCAACCGCTGGGATTACCTGTTCCGGCTGCAAAAGCGCAACGGCGAAGTGACCACCAGCCGCGTCTCGGTATTCTTCGACAACAAGCGCCTGGTGCGCTACGAAGGCGGCAACCTGCCGACCGAACAGGAATACCTGGCGCAGATCGCCGGCACGCCGCCCAAGGCGCAATCGGCCGCCGAGGCGACGCCGAAGGCGCCGTCGTCCGCCAAGGAATGAACTCCACCGTCCCGTACCTATGACCGCAATGAAGATCGCCGTTGCCGGCGCCTCCGGCCGCATGGGCCGCATGCTGATCGAAGCCATCTGTAACGCTCCCGACGCCACGCTGGCCGGCGCGCTCGACGTCGCCGGCGCGCCCGCCATCGGCAGCGACGCCGCCGCCTTCCTCGGCCGCGCAGGCAGCGTCCGCATCGAATCCGATCTGGCGACCGGCCTCGCCGGCGCCGATTTCCTGATCGACTTCACGCGCCCGGAAGGCACCTTGCATTACCTGCCGTACTGCGCCGAGCACGGTATCAAGATGGTCATCGGCACCACCGGCTTCGACGCCGCCGGCAAGGCTGCGATCGCCGCCGCCGCCGAGCGCACGGCGATCGTGTTCGCTCCCAACATGAGCGTCGGCGTCAACGTCACGATGAAGCTGCTGGAAATGGCGGCGCGCAACTTCGCCGAAGGCTACGACATCGAGATCATCGAGGCGCACCACCGGCACAAGGTCGACGCCCCGTCCGGCACCGCGCTGCAGATGGGCGAAGTGATCGCCGGCGCGCTCGGACGCAAGCTGGACGAGGTCGCGGTCTACGAGCGGCACGGCGTCACCGGCGAGCGCGATCCCTCGTCGATCGGCTTCGCCACCATCCGCGGCGGCGACATCGTCGGCGACCACACGGTACTGTTCGCCGGTAGCGGCGAGCGCATCGAAATCGCCCACAAGTCGTCCAGCCGCGTGTCGTACGCGCATGGCGCGCTGCGCGCGGCGCGCTTCCTGCGCGACAAGGCGCACGGCCTGTACGACATGCAGGACGTGCTGGGGCTGCGCCAGCCGTAGCCGTGTCCCGGAAACAGATGCGGCCGGCGTGCGGTAACGCCGGCCGTCGTAGCGAGATCCGATGAACCAGACACTTGCCAATCCCGCCTCCGGCTTCGCCCACTACTGGGCGCAGGGCGACGCCGTGTCGCACGCGGTGGCCTACGTGCTGCTGGCGATGTCCATCCTCAGCTGGTACTACATCCTGACCAAGGGCTGGAGCGCGTGGCGCATCCGCAGGAGCGCCGGCGCGCTGGACGGCTTCTGGCAGGCGCCGACGCTGGCCGACGCGATCGCCGCCCTGATCCCGGCCGACCGCGAAAACGTCTACGCGCCGCTGGCCGCGCACGGCGCGCAGGCGGCCGACCTCGGCGCCCACGCCGGCTCGCTGAACGCCGCCTCCGACCAGAGCGAACTGATCACGCGCACGCTGCGGCGCGAAATCAATCGCGTGTCGGCACGGCTGGAGGGCGGCCTGACGGCGCTGGCCTCGGTCGGCGCCACCGCGCCGTTCGTCGGCCTGTTCGGCACCGTCTGGGGTATCTATCACGCTCTGCTGGCGGTATCCGCCACCGGCACGGTGCAGATCGACAAGGTCGCCGGCCCGGTCGGCGAGGCGCTGATCATGACCGCGCTCGGTCTGGTGGTGGCGATTCCGGCGGTGCTCGCCTACAACGCCTTCACCCGCGTCAACCGGCTGACGCTGGCCGAACTGGACGGCTTCGCGCATGACCTGCACGCGCACCTGACGGTCGGCAGCCGGGTCGCCCGCGAGCGCTAGCCATGGCTTTCGGCGGCTTCAGCGACAACCAGAACGCGGCGCCGATGGCCGACATCAACGTCACGCCGATGGTCGACGTGATGCTGGTGCTGCTGGTGATCTTCATCATCACCGCGCCGCTGTTCACGCACGCGATCAAGCTCGACCTGCCGCAGGCGCAGTCGGCGCCGGCGCCGGAAAAGCCGGAAACCATTTCGCTGTCGATCGACGGCCAGGGCCGCATCTTCTGGAACGACGCCGAAATCGACCGCGCCGAGCTGGATGCCCGCATCGCCGCCGCCGCCAAACATACGCCGGCGCCGGAACTGCACCTGCGCGCCGACCGCGACACGCGCTACGAAGTGATCGCACAGGTGATGGCAGCGGCACAGGCCGGCGGCCTGTCGAAGATCGGCTTCGTCACCGAGCCAAAGCCGGCTGCCGTCCCGCCGCCTTCGGCGCCGAAGGAATAGCCGATGGCGCGCGTGCAGCTCGACGGCGCCGCCCTGACCGACTGGCCGGCGTTCCACGCGGCGTCGAAGGCGGCGTTCGGCTTTCCCGATTTCTACGGCGCCAACCTGGATGCGTGGGTCGATTGCCTGTCCTACCTGCGCGACGACGACGCGATGGCGTCGATCCGGTTACGGCCGGGCGAAGTGCTCGAGATCGAAGTGCTGCACGCCGACGTGCTGCGCCGGCAGGCGCCGGACATCCTGGAAACGCTCGAATCCTGTGTCGCAATGATCAACGAGCGCTATGCCGACTACGGTGAAGCGCCGGCGCTGCGGCTGCTGCTGCGCTAGTTTTCCCGGCCCGCCGGCACCCTGCTGCCGCTCCGCAATAGCCAGGGGCGAGCCAGTATAATGTCCGGTTCGTAATTCTCTTTGGCCGCCTCCGTCATGCAAGAAAAATACAGCCCCGCCGCCGTCGAAAAAGCGGCCCAGGATCATTGGCAAACGATCGACGCCTACAAGGCGGTGGAAAACGATCCGCGCTTCCCGAAGGGCAAGTTCTACGCCTGCTCGATGCTGCCCTACCCGTCCGGCAAGCTGCACATGGGGCACGTGCGCAACTACACGATCAACGACGTGATGTACCGCTACCTGCGGATGAACGGCTACAACGTGCTGATGCCGATGGGCTGGGATGCGTTCGGCATGCCGGCGGAAAACGCGGCGATGGCCAACAACGTGCCGCCGGCGCAGTGGACCTACGCCAACATCGCGCACATGAAAGAGCAGATGCAGGCGATGGGGCTGGCGATCGACTGGTCGCGCGAAATGACCGCCTGCAAGCCGGACTACTACAAGTGGAACCAGTGGATGTTCCTGAAGATGCTGGAAAAAGGCATCGTCTACAAGAAGACCGGCACCGTCAACTGGGACCCGGTCGACCAGACCGTGCTGGCCAACGAGCAGGTCATCGACGGCCGCGGCTGGCGTTCCGGCGCGCTGATCGAAAAGCGCGAAATCCCGATGTACTACGCCCGCATCACCGACTATGCCGAGGAATTGCTCGACCACGTCGAGCACAAGCTGCCCGGCTGGCCGGAGCGGGTGCGCCTGATGCAGTCGAACTGGATCGGCAAGTCGACCGGCGTGCGCTTCGCGTTCCGGCACGACATCCGCGACGAATCCGGACAGCCGATCAACGACGGCAAGCTGTGGGTATTCACGACACGCGCCGACACCATCAAGGGCGTGACCTTTTGCGCGGTGGCGGCCGAGCATGCGCTGGCCACGCACGCGGCGCGCTCGAACCCGGAACTGGCCGCCTTCATCGCCGAATGCAAGAAGGGCAGCGTGATCGAAGCCGACATGGCGACGATGGAAAAGAAGGGCATGCCGACCGGACTGTTCGTCGAACATCCGCTGACCGGCAAGCAGATCGAGGTCTGGGTCGGCAACTACGTGCTGATCACCTACGGCGACGGCGCGGTGATGGGCGTGCCGGCGCACGATGAGCGCGACTTCGCGTTCGCGCAGAAATACGCGCTGGCGATCGAGCCGGTGATCGAAGTGTCGGGCAAGACCTTCTCGCCCGAAACCTGGCACGACTGGTACGCCGACAAGGAACAGGGCCGCTGCGTCAATTCCGGCAAGTACGACGGCATGGGCTACCAGCAGGCAGTGGACGCGGTCGCCGCCGACCTCGCCGCGCTGGGCCTGGGCGAAAAGAAGATCACCTACCGCCTGCGCGACTGGGGCATTTCCCGCCAGCGCTACTGGGGCACTCCGATCCCGATCATCCACTGCGCCAAGTGCGGCGACGTGCCGGTGCCGGAACAGGATCTGCCGGTGGTGCTGCCGGAAGACTGCGTGCCGGACGGCAGCGGCAACCCGCTGAACAAGCATGAAGCCTTCCTGCACGTCGATTGCCCGAGCTGCGGCCAGCCGGCGCGGCGCGAGACCGACACCATGGACACCTTCGTCGATTCGTCCTGGTATTACATGCGCTACTGCTCCCCCGGCAACGACACGGCGATGGTCGACGCCCGCAACGATTACTGGATGCCGATGGACCAGTACATCGGCGGCATCGAACACGCGGTGCTGCACCTGTTGTACGCGCGCTTCTGGACCAAGGTGATGCGCGACTTCGGCCTGCTGAAGTTCGACGAGCCGTTCACGCGGCTGCTGACGCAAGGCATGGTGCTGAACGAAACCTATTACCGCGAAGACGCCAGCGGCAAGAAAACCTGGTACAACCCGACCGACGTCGAACTGAGCTTCGACGAGCGCGGCCGGCCGCAGTCGGCGCTGCTGAAGGCCGACGGCCAGCCGGTTGCGATCGGCGGCATCGAAAAGATGTCGAAGTCGAAGAACAACGGCATCGACCCGCAGGCGCAGATCGACCAGTACGGAGCCGATACCGCGCGCCTGTTCACGATGTTCGCGTCGCCGCCGGAGCAGACGCTGGAATGGTCGGGCGCCGGCGTCGAAGGCGCCAACCGCTTCCTGCGCCGCGTATGGGCGTTCGCGCTGGCGCATTCGGCGCGCATCGCCGGCGCCGGCGCGCTCGACGTCGCCGCGCTGGCGGAACCGCACAAGGCGCTGCGGCGCGAAGTGCACAAGGCGCTGCAGCAGGCCGATCACGACTACCAGCGCATCCAGTACAACACGGTGGTGTCGGCCTGCATGAAGATGCTGAACACGCTGGAAGACGGCGCCAAGCTGCCGCCTTCGGCCGCCGCCGACGCGGTGCTGGCGGAAGGCTTTTCGATTTTCCTGCGCGTACTGTATCCGGTGGCGCCGCACATCACGCACGTGCTGTGGCAGGAACTCGGCTATGCCGCGCACGGCGAGATCCTCGACGCGCCGTGGCCGCAGGTCGATCCCGCCGCGCTGGAACAGAACGAAATCCAGCTGATGGTGCAGGTCAACGGCAAGCTGCGCGGCAGCATCACGGTGCCGAAGGATGCCGACCGCGCCGCGATCGAGGCGACGGCGCTGGCCGACGAACAGGTGCAGAAATTCGTCACCGGCGCGCCGAAAAAGATCATCGTCGTACCCGGCAAGCTGGTCAACCTGGTCGTCTGAACCGCGAGGTCCGTCATGCGCAACGCCCGCCTCACCCGTCGCCGCGCCCTCGGCTGGGCGCTCACCGCCGGCGCCGCCGGCATGCTCGGCGGCTGCGGCTTCCGGCTGCGCGGCAGCAGCCAGACCGCGCTGCCGTTCCAGTCGATCTATCTCGGCTTTCCCGACAACTCGCCGCTCGGCACCGAGTTGCGGCGCTACATCGAAGCCAACGGCACCCGCGTGGTGAAGGTCCCGCAGGACGCCGAAGCGCTGCTCGACGTGCTGGCGGAAAGCCGCGAAAAGGCGATCCTGTCGCTGAACAGCGCCGGCCGGGTGCGCGAATACTCGCTGTACTACAAGTTCAGCTTCCGCGTGCGCGACCAGGCCGGCAAGATCCTGCTGGCGCCGACCACGATCACGCTGAAGCGCGACGTCAGCTTCAACGAATCGCAGGTGCTGTCGAAGGAATCGGAAGAGGCGTCGCTGTACCGCGACATGCAGAGCGACCTGGTGCAGCAGATCCTGCGGCGGCTGGCGGCGCTGAAGCATAGTTAACCATTGCGGGACAGAGTTGAGCGAAGCGGTACTCTGTCCCCAACAAGTTTTAGGATTTGCGGGACAGAGTTTGTGAGGCGCGCAGGCGCCGAGCTACTCTGTCCCCAACAAATCAAACGGAAAGGTCGGGCAAGGTTGGCTCCCGCACAAGGATTGGTTGAGCAACCCTAAACGCCATTGGATTCCGGCTTACGCCGGAATGGCAAAGTTAATGGCTTGGCAGGACAGAATTCTGCGTACAACCGTACTCCGCCCCTCGACATCTCAACAGAAAAGGCCATGCAACTCCGCCCCGACGCGCTCCCCGCCCACCTCGCCAAGCCGCTGGCGCCGCTGTACGTGATCAGCAGCGACGAGCATCTGCTGGCGCTGGAAGCGGCCGACGCGATCCGCCGCGCGGCGCGCGCCCAAGGCTTTTCCGAGCGCGAGGTACTGCAGGTCGACCGCAGCTTCAAATGGAACCAGCTGCTGGCAGCGCAGCAGTCGCAATCGCTGTTCGGCGACAAGAAGCTGATCGAGCTGCGCATCCCCACCGGCAAGCCCGGCAAGGATGGCGGCCAGGCGCTGCAGGGCTATGCCGCCGCCGCAGCGGCCGGCGGCGACACCGTGACCCTGATCAGCCTGCCGAAGCTGGACTGGGCGACGCAAAAGGCGGCCTGGGTCGGCAGCCTGCAGCAGGCCGGCGTCTATGTCGACATCCCGCTGGTCGAGCGCGCGCAGCTGCCAGCCTGGATCGGCGCGCGGCTGGCGGCACAGGAACAGAGCGCCGAGCGCGCCGCGCTCGATTTCATCTGCGAGCGGGTCGAGGGCAACCTGCTGGCCGCGCACCAGGAAATCCAGAAGCTGGCGCTGCTGCACCCCCCCGGCAAGCTGACGCTGGCGCAGGTGCAGGACGCGGTGCTGAACGTCGCCCGCTACGACGTCTTCAAGCTCAACGAAGCGATGCTGGCCGGCGACGGCGCGCGCCTGACGCGAATGCTGGACGGCCTGCAGGGCGAAGGCGAAGCGCTGCCGCTGGTACTGTGGGCCATGAGCGAGGAAATCCGCACGCTGCTGAAGCTGAAAGCGGCGATGCAGCAGGGCCAGCCGGCCGGCGCGCTGATGAAGCAATACCGCATCTGGGGCGCGCGCGAACGCCTGATGCCGGCGGCGCTGCAGCGGCTGACGCTGGCCGCGCTGCAGCAAGCGCTGCGCGACTCCGCCCAGATCGATAAGATGGTCAAGGGCCTGCGCGCACCGCAATTCGCCGGCGACGCCTGGGATGCGCTGCTGCAGCTGGGATTGAAGGTGGCGCGCGGAAGGTGAGTCGGGGCCGCTTTTGAATTTGCCGTTGCTTTTGAAGTTGCTTTTGACGTTGACGTTCCCCCGCTTGGACGCTGCCGTTTGCGCCGGCGGAAAAATGGATCAGACACGAAACATGTCTGAGCGCAGCGAGTTGGTTTCGTTTCCCATTTTTCCGC
>JBAUJK010000393.1:0-5282 GCA_049683695.1 Burkholderiaceae bacterium | reverse complement strand
TGACCGTCCTGGCCGTGCCGTCGACCGGCGCCGGCCGGTTGTTCGGATAGTTTCCCTCGTCATGCCTCTTGACCCGCTCGGCCGCGCGCTCCACCTTGGGCGCTTTCTTCTTTTCGGTCGCGCTCTTCTTTTCGACCGGAGCGGCGGGCGCTGACGCTGACGCTGACGCTGGCGCCGGCGCCGGTTCCGGTTCCGGTTCCGGAACAGCCGGTGGCGCCTCCGGCGTCTCGACTGCCGTCGCCGTCGCTTCCGGCTCCTCGGCCGCCTGGGGCGCCGGCGGCGTCACGGGCGCTTCCGGCGCGGTGGCCGGATCGAAGGTCACTGCGCTGGGCGCCTGCGTCCCTGCGTCCCGGCCCAGCGTCCAATAGGCGGTGGCGGCGCCCAGCAGCAGCAATAGCAGCAGGACGGCGGCGGCCACGATCAGCCAGCTGTTGCGGCGCGTGGCTGCGGCGGTGGGTAGCGCCGCCGGCATGGCGAACATGTCGGCAGGAGCGGCCGCCGGCTGCATCAATTGACCGCAGGCGACGCAAAAGCGCGCGCCCGTGACGTTGGGCGCCTGGCAATGACGGCAGGCGACGGCGGATGCGGTGGGCGGCGCCAGCGGCTGGCCGCAGACACGGCAGAACTTGGCGCCGCCGGGATTGTCGGTCTGGCAGTTCGTACATTTCATCGCGCTATTTCCCCCTGATTGGCTTGGTGTGGGCAAGCCACCACAGCGTGGATGGCATGGCGGCGCCGTCTTTTGCGTAGCATTCTAGCAACCGCATAGATGCTGTCGGGAAATAAATTTAGGGCTGGCCACAAGACTGTCGACGCGCAGGAAGCGGCACGTCGGCGCTTCATATACTCCCAATCATGCAAGCGTCTACTGGAGAAATTTATTCGATTTTTTGAACATACTCCGGCCTGTCTCGGTATGGCACCGGCGGCCCGCCTTCCTACTCGGCGTCTCGCCGGGGCGGTCGGAACGGCGAAACGGCAGACCATCGGCGTAGCGTGGCGTGACGTTGCATATGCGCAATCTTGCCGCACACGGATTTTTTCGGAGGCGCCGCGATCAGACCTGTAGTTCATGCAAAGGAGAGCCATGAATCCGCTCGAAAACTCGCTTGACCTCGGCCTGATCGGCAATTCGCGTACCAGTGCGCTGGTGGACAAGAACGCCAGCATCGTCTGGTGGTGCTATCCGTACTTCGACAGCGATCCGATCTGTTGCGCGCTGCTGGAGCCGAAACCGAACGTCGCCGAGGAAAGCACCGGCGGCGGCACGGTCGAGCCATTCGGCGTGATCGGCATCCAGTTCGAGGACGCGGTACTGGTCGACCAGCACTACGAGAAAAACACCGCGATCCTGTCGAGCCGCTTCGCCGATGCGGTCGGCAACGCGATCGAGGTGATCGATTTCGCGCCGCGCTTCTACCATCACGGCCGCACCTTCGCACCGTCGATGCTGGTGCGCATCATCCGCTGCATCTCGGGCCGGCCGCGCATCGCGCTGCGCGTGCGGCCGGCGATCCGCTACGGCGAGGCGCCGGCGATCGCGCGCCACGGCACCCACCACATCGCCTACATCGGCTCGGCACAGGCGATGCGGCTGACCACCGACGCCTCGATCTCGGCGGTCAGCGAGGAGCGACCGTTCTTCCTGCGCGACAGCATCACGCTGCTGATGGGGCCGAACGAAACGGTGGAAGGCGGGCCGGCCGAAGTCGGCCGCTCGTTCTACGAAAAGACCCAGCTCTACTGGCACCGCTGGGTGCGCAACCTGGCGATCCCGTTCGAATGGCAGGACGTGACGATCCGCGCCGCGATCACGCTGAAGATGAACGCGTTCGACGACACCGGCGCGGTGATCGCCGCCGTCACCACCTCGATTCCCGAAGCGCCGCACAGCGGCCGCAACTGGGATTACCGCTATTGCTGGCTGCGCGACGCCTACTTCGTGGTGAACGCGCTGAACCGGCTCGGCGCCACCGGCACCATGGAGCGCTACCTGCAGTACATCCTGAACGTGATCGCCGACACCCGCGACGCCCCGCTGCAGCCGGTGTACGGCATCCGGCGCGAGGCGGCGCTGGACGAGCGCGAAATGCCGTCGCTGGCCGGCTACCGCGGCATGGGGCCGGTGCGCACCGGCAACCTGGCCTACTACCAGGTGCAGAACGACGTGTTCGGCGCCGCCGTGCTGGCCGGCACCCACGCCTTCTTCGACATGCGGCTGGCGCGGCCGGCCGACCGCCGCCTGTTCGAAGACCTGGAACGGCTCGGCGAGCAGGCAGTGCGCAGCTACAACGTGCCGGACGCCGGCATCTGGGAATTGCGCGGCGCGCGCCGCGTGCACACCTTTTCCAGCATCATGTGCTGGGCCGCCTGCGACCGGCTGGCCGGTATCGCGCGCCAGCTCGGCCTGATCGAGCGCGCCGACAAATGGGAGGCGCATGCGCAACAGATTCACGCCGAAATCTGCGAGGCTGCATGGAACCCGAAGCTCGGCAGCTTCGTCTCCACCTTCGGCGGCGAGCACCTGGACGCCAGTCTCCTGCTGATGGCGGAAATCCATTTCCTGGCACCGACCGACCCGCGCTTCGCCGGCACCGTGCGCGAGGTGGAAAAGACGCTGCGGCGCGGCGACTTTCTGCTGCGCTACGACGAGGAAGACGACTTCGGCCGCCCGGAAGCCGCGTTCCTGGTCTGTTCGCTGTGGTGGATCAGCGCGCTGGCGCAGATCGGCGAGACCGAGCGTGCGCGCACGCTGTTCGAAGGCGTGCTGGCGCGCCGCAACCACCTCGGCCTGCTGGCCGAGGACGTGGTGCCGGAGACCGGCGAGTTATGGGGAAATTTCCCGCAGACCTACAGCATGGTCGGCCTGCTGCAGTGCGCTGCAAGATTGAGCATTTCGTGGGATCGGGCGTATTGAGGAAAGCAGACCGCCTTTGCCGCGTTGCTTTTGAACGTGGCCGGGCCACACCCGGCCAGGCGCCAGCAAGCAGCAGCCGGATCAGTTGGCGCCAAATTTAACGCCGCTAGGGCAATGCATGCATTTCCGCTGGCGCCGGAAACATAGGCGGAAGGCAGCGCCGCGACACCCCTCAAACCATCGGGGCCTCACCAATAACCACGGGAGTATGCGACAAAAATGGCCATCCTGCACCCGACTCTGGACCTGACCATGGAGAGTATCCACGACGCTCCCAGCACCAGTGACGAACTGCCGTCCGCCCCGGCCTACATCGGCGCGCTCGACATCGGCGGCACCAAGATCGCCGCCTCGATCGCCAATGCCGACGGCCCGCTGGCGCGGGTGACGCAGCCGACCGTCAAGACCGGCAGCGAGCGCGCGGTGGCGGAACAGGCGGTGGCGATGTTGCGCGCCGCCTGCCGCCAGGCGCGGGTGGCGCCGGACCAGGTGCGCGACCTCGGCGTGGCATCGTGCGGGCCGTTCGTGCAGATCGACGGCGCCCTGGCGCTGGTGACGCCGAACTTGTGCGGCGGCATCGGCGCCCCCGGCCTGCCGAACGACTGGCAATCGATCCCGCTGGAGCGCGTGCTGCGCGAACACTACCCCAACGTCACCATCGACAACGACTGCGTCGCCGCGCTGATCGCCGAACGCACCTTCGGCGCCGTGCAGGATGAGCCGAACTGCGCCTACGTGACCTGGAGCACCGGCATCGGCTTCGGCCTGTGCGTCGACGGCCACGTGCTGCGCGGCAAGCGCGGCAACGCCGGCCACGCCGGCCACATGCTGATGAGCGAGCGCTCGGACGCGCTGTGCGGCTGCGGCAACCGCGGCGACCTGGAGTCGCTGGTGTCGGGACGCAATCTGGAACAGCGCTTCGGCAAGCCGGCGGCCGAACTATTCGCCGCCGCCGCCGCCGGCCGGGTGGCCGAGCGCGCGATCCTGGCACAGGCGGCGCACTGGTTCGGGCGCGCGCTGTACAACCTGGTGGCGGCACTCGACCTGCGCCGCTTCGCCATCGGCGGCGGCGTCTGGACCCATCATGCGGACTGGCTGGCGCCGCTGGTGCAGGCCGAGATCGAAAGCCATCTGCCGGTGCTAACGCAAGGCGTGACGGTGGTGCCGGCGCGGCTGGGGTCGCTGGTGGGCGATATCGGCGCCTTCTGCCTGGCGATGCCGTCGCAATGGCTGCCGGACTGGCACGCGCGCGAGCCGTGGCGCCGGCTGGAGCCGTAGGCCCTTACGGGTTTGCCATCACGGCAGGACGCAGGCTGGACCGGGCACGGCACGGCGAAGCAGCGCAGCGGTCGCTTCGCCTGCGAAGCCGTATCAGTCGTCGGCGGTGGCCAGCCGCAGCGTGTACTGCCCGGCCTTGTCGTCGCGCACCATGGTCAGCAGGTGGCGCTGCTGCGCGTCCTCGACCAGCTCCTTGAACGAGCGGTAGCCGTAGCTGCTTTCGGTGAAGCCGGGGCGGCGGCGCTGCATGGTCGGCTTGACCATCGAGTACCAGACCCGTTCCTCGCCGCGCTCGGCCGACAGCCCCTCGACCGTCTCGACGATGAATTCCAGCGCTTCCTGGCGCAGCTCTTCCTCGCCGCGCTCTTCGCGCTCCTCCTTGCCCTCGCCCTTCTTCGCCGGCTTCTTGGCCGCGGCCTTCGGCGCCTTGGCCTTCTTTTCGGCGCGCCGGCGCTGCGCTTCCTGCGCCCGCACCAAGTCGTCGTAGAAGATGAATTCGTCGCAGTTGGCGGCCAACAGGTCCGAGGTCGAATCCTTGACGCCGATGCCGATCACGTACTTGTTGTTCTCGCGCAGCTTGGACACCAGCGGCGAAAAGTCGGAATCGCCGCTGATGATGACGAAGGCGTCGACGTGCTCCTTGGTGTAGCACAGGTCGAGCGCATCGACCACCATGCGGATGTCGGCCGAGTTCTTGCCGGACTGGCGCAGGTGCGGGATCTCGATCAGCTCGAACGCCGCTTCGTGCATCGTGCTCTTGAAGTCCTTGTAGCGCTCCCAGTCGCAATACGCCTTCTTGACCACGATACTGCCCTTCAGCAGCAGGCGCTCGAGCACCTTGCGGATGTCGAACTGCGCGTAGCGGGCGTCGCGCACGCCGAGCGCGATGTTCTCGAAATCGCAGAACAGCGCCATGTTGGTGAATTCGGCCTGGCTCATCTCAGATGCCCATCCGTGCCAGTGCGTCGGCGACTTCGCGCAGTGCCGGCTCCAGGTGCGGATGGCGCACCGCGAAGCGCGCGCCCAATGCCTGCGCCTGCTCCAGCAGCCGGTTGCCGTCCGGCACCGCGGCGACACCGCCAGCCGC
>JBAUJK010000392.1:0-5666 GCA_049683695.1 Burkholderiaceae bacterium | reverse complement strand
GGTGGTGGCGGGCGGTGCGCTGTCGGCGCCGACGCGGGCGCTGGCGCACCTGATCAATGCCCATCTCGGCAACGCCGGTGTCACCGCGTTCCAGATCGCGCCGGTGACGCCGGCGGCGGACGGCGATTCCGGCCAGGTCGAATCGATGGCGGCGCTGGTGGCCGACATGCGTGCCGGTACGGTCAGATCGCTGTTCATCCTCGGCGCCAACCCGGTCTATACGGCGAGCGCGCTGGAGTTCACCGACGCGCTGGCGCATGTGCCGTTTTCGGTCCATCTCGGCCTGTACCGCGACGAAACCGGGCGCCGCACCAGCTGGCACGTTCCGCAGGCACACGACTACGAGCAATGGAGCGACGGCCGCGCCTGGGACGGCAGCGCCAGCATCGTGCAGCCGGCGATCGCGCCGCTGTACGGCGGCCACTCGGCGCATGAATTGCTGGCGCTGCTGACGCGCGACCAGTTGCGCGACCCGTACGCGCTGGTGCGCCGCCACTGGCAGAGGCAGCGCGGCGCCGGCGATTTCGACGCCTTCTGGCGCGCCGCGCTCGGGCGCGGGCTGGTCGCCGGCAGCGCCTTTGCGCCGCTGGCGCTGCGGCCGGCCGCGACACTGGCGCCGCCGGTGCTGCGCGACGGGCTGCAACCGATCTTCGTCGCCGATCCGTCGGCCGGTGCCGGCGAATTTTCCAACAACGGCTGGCTGCAGGAACTGCCGCGCCCGTTCACCAAGCTGACCTGGGACAACGCCGCTTTCGTCAGCGCCGCCACCGCCGCCAGCTGGAGCGCCGCCACCGGCGACGTGGTACGGCTGGAGGCCAGTGACGGTAGCGCGGTGGAGGCTCCGGTCTGGGTGCTGCCCGGCCAGGCCGACGACACGGTGACGCTGCCGCTCGGCTACGGCCGCAGCGCCGCCGGCCGGATCGGCAACGGTGTCGGCTTCGACGCCTACCGGCTGATGCGCGCCGCCACCGGCGGCCTGACGGTCCGCAAGACCGGGCGCCGCCACGACTTCGCGCTGACCCAGCGCCACGACTGGACGGAAGGGCGCGACATCGTGCGGCTGGCGACGCTGGCCGAATATCGCGCCAACCCGGGCTTCGCCACCGCGCTGCCGAACCAGCGCGTGCCCGGTGCATCGCTGTATCCGGAATGGCAGTACAAGGAGCACAAGTGGGGCATGGCGATCGACCTGAACGCCTGCATCGGCTGCAACGCCTGCACCATCGCCTGCCAGGCGGAAAACAACATCCCGGTGGTCGGCCGCGAGGAAGTGCAGCGCGGACGGGCGATGCACTGGATCCGGGTCGACCGCTACTACCTCGAACCGAAGGAAACGAAGGAAGGCGGCCGGCGCCCGGCACGTACCGCCTTCCAGCCGGTGCCGTGCATGCATTGTGAAAACGCGCCGTGCGAGGAAGTGTGCCCGGTCGGCGCCACCGTGCACGACAGCGAGGGCTTGAACGTGCAGGTCTACAACCGCTGCGTCGGCACCCGCTTCTGTTCCAACAATTGCCCGTACAAGGTGCGCCGCTTCAATTTCCTGCAGTACTCGAACACCGACGTCGAAAGCCTGAAGGCGGGCAAGAATCCGGAGGTCACGGTGCGCCGGCGCGGCGTTATGGAAAAATGCACCTACTGCCTGCAGCGCATCACGCGTGCCCGGCTCGACGCCGAAAAGCTCGGCCGGCCGCTGCGCGACGGCGAGGTGGTCACCGCCTGCCAGGCGGCCTGCCCGACCGAGGCGATCCAGTTCGGCGACCTGAACGATCCGCACAGCCGCGTCAACCGCGTCAAAGCTTCGCCGCTCGACTACGCTCTCTTGGCCGAGCTGAACACGCGCCCGCGCACCACCTATGCGGCGCGCGTGGTCAATCCCGACCCCGAGCTGGACTGATGGCGACGGATTTCCGCTCCCGCGAGACGCCGCCGGTGTCCACCGACATCGGCGTGCTGCGCGCCGGCTGGGGCTACGCGTCGGTCTCGGACAAGATCGCCGGCCTGGTGCTGGCGCGGCCGCTGCGCTGGCCCTGGCTGTCGGCCTTCCTGTTCACCTCCGCCTGCGCGCTGGTGTTCCTTGGCGCCACCATCTGGCTGTTCATCGAGGGCGTCGGCATCTGGGGCGTCGACATACCGGTCGCCTGGGGCTTCGCGATCGGCAATTTCGTCTGGTGGATCGGGATCGGCCATGCCGGCACCTTCATCTCGGCGGTCTTGCTGCTGCTGCGGCAGAAATGGCGCACCTCGATCAACCGTTTCGCCGAGGCGATGACGCTGTTCGCGGCCGGCATCGCCGGCATCTTTCCGATCCTGCACCTGGGGCGGCCGTGGTTCTTCTACTGGCTGGTGCCGTACCCGGACGTGATGAGCGTCTGGCCGCAGTGGCGCAGCCCGCTGGTATGGGATTTCTTCGCGATTTCCACCTACCTGCTGGTGTCGCTGCTGTTCTGGTACGTCGGCCTGATCCCGGACCTGGCGACGCTGCGCGACCGTGCCGGTGTCGCGCCGGTGCGGCGCGCCAAGCAGTTCGTCTACGGCCTGCTGGCGCTCGGCTGGCGCGGCGAGGCACGCCACTGGGCGCGCTACGAGACCGCCTACCTGCTGCTGGCCGGGCTGGCAACGCCATTGGTGGTGTCGGTGCATACGATCGTGTCGTTCGATTTCGCGATCGGCAATACGCCCGGCTACCACTCGACCATCTTCCCGCCGTACTTCGTCGCCGGCGCGCTGTTTTCCGGCTTCGCGATGGTGCTGACGCTGGCGATCCCGCTGCGGCATTTCTTTGGACTGCAGGATTTCATCACCGGCAAGCACCTCGCCAACGCCGCCAAGGTGCTGATCGCCACCAGCTGGCTGGTGGCCTACGGCTACGCGGCGGAAATCTTCACCGCGTTCTACAGCGGCGACGAGTTCGAGCGCTACATGACGATCAACCGCTGGGTGGGGCCGTACGCACCGGTGTACTGGTCGATGCTGGTATGCAATATCGTGGTGCCGCAGCTCTTGTGGTGGCGCGCCGTGCGGCACAAGGTCTGGCTGCTGTTTGTCATCAGCCTGGTGATCAACCTCGGCATGTGGATGGAGCGCTTCCTGATCGTCGTCTCCAGCCTGCACCGCGATTTCCTGCCGTCGGCATGGGGCATGTTCTATCCAACCTTCTGGGACTGGGTGCACCTGCTGACCTCGATAGGCCTGTTCGCCTGGCTGTTCCTGCTGTTCGTGCGCTTCCTGCCGTTGATCTCGATCGCCGAAATGCGCGAGCTGGTGCGCGAAAGCGCGGAGAAGAAGGCATGAGCGCCGGGGCCGGCCTGCTGGCCGAATTCGCCACCGCCGACGCGCTGTTGGCAGCAGCCAACCGCGCACGCCAGGCCGGCTATCGCAAGGTAGAAGCCTATGCGCCGTTCGCGGTCGAAGGGCTGGCCGACGCGGTCGGGTTCCGGCGCAACCGGGTGCCGCTGATCACCATGCTGGGCGGCATCGCCGGCGGCATCGGCACCTATTTCCTGCTGTGGTATTCGGCGGTGATCGACTATCCGATCAATGTCGGCGGCCGCCCGCTGCACAGCTGGCCGTCGTTCTTGCCGCCGACCTTCGAGATCACGATCCTTGGCGCCGCATTTGCCGCGGTACTCGGCATGCTGCTGGCCAATGGCCTGCCGCGGCTGCACCATCCGCTGTTCGACGTGCCGGAATTCGACCTCGCCAGCCGCAACCGCTTTTTCCTGTATCTACCGGCAACCGATCCGGCCTTCGACGCCGAGCGCAGCCGCCGCTTCCTGGACGGCCTGAGGCCGCTGCTGGTGCGCGAGGTGCCGGCATGAAAACCGCCATCTTCCTGCTCGGTGCACTGCTGCTGGCCGGTTGCGAGCAGGCGCGCCAGGACATGTACGACCAGCCGAAGTACAAGCCGCTGGCGGCATCGACGCTGTTCGAGGACGGCAGCTCGGCGCGCACACCGCCGGCCGGCACCGTGCCGCATGCGATGGGGCCGTTCGCCGGCAGCTCCAGCGGACGCATCGGCGCCGCCGCGGTCGCGCGCGACATGCAGGCGCGGGCGGCGCAGACCAATCCCTACCCGGTGACAGTGCAACTGCTGAAGCGCGGCCAAGAGCGCTATTCGATCTATTGTCTGCCGTGCCACAGCCCGGTCGGCGACGGCGACGGCTGGATCGCGCGGCGCGGCTTTCCGCATCCGCCGTCCTACCACAGCGAGCGGCTGCGGCAGGCGCCGGACCGGCATTTCTTCGACGTCATCACGAACGGCTACGGCATCATGTATCCGTACGCCGACCGTGTCGAGCCGGCCGACCGCTGGGCCATCGTCGCCTACATCCGCGCGCTGCAGCTGGCCCAGCACGCACCGGCCGGGCAGCTGCCGGCCGACGTGCGCGCGCAGCTGGCGCAGGCCGCCGGAGAGCCGCGGTGACGGCGCCGCGTCACCTGTCCCTGCTGGCGCTGCTGTGCCTGCTGGCGTTGCTGTGTGGGCTCGGCGTCTGGCTACGGCCAGGCGCGATGCTCGGCGCCTGGCTGGCGGTCTGGTGGTTCTGGGTCGGCACCGCGCTGGGCGGGCTGGCCAACGTCTGGTTGCACAACCTGACCGGCGGCCAGTGGGGGGAGGCGATCCGCGCGCCGCTGCTGCGCTTCTCGCGCACGCTGTGGCTGGCGGCGCCGCTGCTGCTGCCGGTGCTGCTCGGCATGGAGCGGCTGTTCCCGTGGGCCGCCGCAGCCGACGCCGGCGCCGCCCGCTGGAGCGGCGAGCTGTCGGCCCCGGCCTTCAAGGATTGGTGGCTGACGCCGTCGTTCTTCATCGCGCGCAGCCTCGCCTATCTGCTGCTGTGGTGCCTGCTGGCGTGGCTCAGCCAGCGGCCGCGCTGGGCGCGCTCGCAGGGTTTCGCAGCAGCGGCGCTGATCGTCTATGGCGCCAGCGTCGGGCTGGCGTCGGTCGACTGGCTGATGTCGCTGATGCCGCTCTGGTATTCGAGCGTGTTCGGCTGGCTGGTCGGCGTCGGCCAGATGCTGGCTGGGCTGGCGCTCGGCATCGTGCTGGCGGCGGCGCGCCGGCCGCGCCCGCCGGCGCCGATCTTCGGCGACCTCGGCAACCTGCTGATGATGTATGTGCTGACCTGGGCTTACCTGGGATTTTCGCAATTCCTGATCATCTGGGCGGAAAACCTGCCGCACGAAATCGCCTGGTATCTGCCGCGCCGCGACATGCCGTGGCTGGTGCTGGCCTGGATACTGGTGCTGGGCCTGTTCTGCGCGCCGCTGCCGATCCTGCTGTCGCGCCACGCCAAGCGCACGCCGCGCCTGATGGCGGCGCTGGCGGCGGCGCTGCTGGCGCTGCAGCTGCTCGACACCTGCTGGCTGATCCTGCCGTCGCTACCGGTGGCGCCCGGCCACTGGCTGTGGGCGCTGCCGCTGGCGGCGGCGACGCTGGCCGCGTGCGTGCTGCTGTGGCGCCGACGGCAGGGGCGGGCACCGCAACCCGGCGAGGTGCGCCATGCCTGAAGCCTTCGAATCCGGCGGCATCCACGCCGGCAAGATCGTGCTGGTCGGCATTGCGATCGTCGTCACGGTGGCGCTGGCGGCGGCCGTCGCCTGGCTGGCGTGGCGCGCCTGGCTGCCGGCCGACAGCCGCGGCGCACCGAACGCCGCCTTCGATTTCGAGG
>JBAUJK010000391.1:0-11051 GCA_049683695.1 Burkholderiaceae bacterium | reverse complement strand
GCCGCAGGTCGAGCGTCGACGAGGCGCCGACCTCAAAGCGCTTCTGCGCCAGCCGGTAGGCGGTCTGGCGGCCTTCCAGCGTCTTTTGCGCCAGCTCCAGCTGTTCGGCGAACGCGCGCTCGGTCAGGTAGGCCTGCGCCACCGCCGCCACCAGGCTGATGTGGGCGCTGCGCTGCGCTTCCTCGGTCGCCAGGTATTGCGCCAGCGCGGCATCGGTCAGGTTGCGCACGCGGCCGAAGAAGTCGAGCTCGAACGCCGACGGATTCAGGCCGACCTGGTAGACGTCGCTGATGACGGCAGCGCCGCTCGACGACAGCGCCGCCGGCGTGCGCGTGCGGGCCGCAGAGGCGCCGGCGTACAGGCTCGGCAGCCGGTCGGCGCGCTGGATTTGGTAGAGCGCGCGCGCTTCCTCGATCCTCAGGGCGGCGCTCTTCAGGTCGCGGTTGTTTTTCAGCGCGGCGGCGATCAGCTGCTGCAGCCGCGCATCGGGAAAGAACTGGCGCCAGCCGAGCGCGCTCGGGTCGGTGCCGGTATCGGCGGCCGCCGTCACGTTGCCCGGATAGGCGCCGGTCGGGTAGGCGGGCGCGACCGGCGCTTCCGGCCGCACGAATTGCGGCGCCAGCGAGCAGCCGGACAAGATGCCGGCGGCCAGCAGCGCGGCGCCGGCCCTGGTCAGGGAAAACTTAGACATTCTGATCCTCCGGGCTGATCTGGAGATGGGACGCTTCCATTCTGCGTTGCCGCTCGCTGCCCTTGAAGAAGGATCGCACCACGACGAAGAACACCGGCACGAAGAACACCGCCAGCACGGTCGCGGTGATCATGCCGCTCATGACGCCGGTGCCGATCGCGCGCTGCGCGCCGGAGCCGGCGCCGCTGGCGAGCACCAGCGGCAAGACGCCCAGGATGAAGGCGAGCGAGGTCATGATGATCGGGCGGAAGCGCATGTGGATTGCCTCCAGCGTCGCCTCGAACAGGTCCTTGCCCTGCGCCTGCAGATCCTTGGCAAACTCGATGATCAGGATCGCGTTCTTGGCCGACAGCCCGATCACCGCGATCATGCCGACCTTGAAGTAGACGTCGTTCGGCATCCCGCGCAGCGTCACGCCGAGGATCGAGCCGAGGATTCCGAGCGGCACCACCAGCATCACCGCCACCGGGATCGAGGTGCTTTCATACAGCGCCGCCAGTACCAGGAACACCGCGATCAGCGACAGCGCGTACAGCGCCGGCGCCTGCGCGCCGGAGCTCTTTTCCTCCAGCGACTGTCCGGTCCATTCATAGCCGAAGCCTTCCGGCAGCTTGGCCGCCAGCGCCTCCATTTCGGCCATCGCGTCGCCGGTGCTGTAGCCGGGTGCGGCGTTGCCGGAAATCTTCATCGCCGGATAGCCGTTATAGCGGATCAGCTGCACCGGGCCCTGGGTCCAGCGGTAGCTGGTGAAGGTCGACAGCGGCACCATCGTGCCGCGCGCATTGCGCACGTACAGCTTGCCGAGATCCTGCGGCTGCAGGCGGTCCGGCGCATCGGCCTGCACCACCACGCGCTGCTGCCGGCCCTGGTTCGGGAAGTCGTTGACGTAGGCCGAGCCGAGTGCGGTCGACAGCGTGCTGTTGATGTCGGCGAACGACACGCCGAGCGCATTGGCCTTGTCGCGGTCGATGTCGAGCTGCAGCTGTGGCGCGTCTTCCAGCCCTTCCGGGCGCACCCCGGCCAGCACCTTGCTCTGCGACGCCATCCCGAGCAGCTGGTTGCGCGCGGCGATCAGCGCGTCGTGGCCGCGGCCGCCGCGGTCCTGCAGGCGGAACGTGAAGCCGGTCGAGTTGCCGAGTTCGCGGATCGGCGGCGGGTTCAGCGGATAGACGATCGCGTCGCGGATCGACGACAGCGCGCCGAACGCCCGGTTGGCGATGGCGTCGGCCGAATCGTCCTTGCCACGCTGGTCCCAGTCCTTCAGCGGGACGAAGGCCAGCGCCGCGTTCTGGCCGCTGCCGGAAAACGAAAAGCCGGTCACGGCGACGATGTGCTCGACGCCCGGCTGCTTCAGGAAGTAATCCTCGACCTGCTTGACCACTTCCAGCGTGCGGCTCTGGCTGGCACCCGGCGCCAGCTGGATGTTGGTGATGATGTTGCCCTGGTCCTCGGACGGCAGGAACGACGACGGCAGCCGCGCGTACAGCACGCCGACCACCACCAGCACCAGCCCGTACACCAGCATGGTGCGGCCGGTCTTGTGCAGCAGGCGCGAGACGATGCCCTGGTAGCCGGCCGAGGTGCTGGCGAACTTGCGGTTGAACCAGCCGTAGAAACCCTTCTTCTCGTGGTGCTCGCCCTTCCTGATCGGCTTCAGGATGGTGGCCGCCAGCGCCGGCGTCAGCGAGAACGCCATCAGCACCGAGAACAGGATCGAGGCCACCATCGATAGCGTGAACTGGCGGTAGATGGCGCCGACCGCGCCGGCGAAGAACGCCATCGGGATGAATACCGACACCAGCACCAGCGTGATGCCGACCAGCGCGCCGGAGATCTGGCCCATCGCCTTCTTGGTCGCCTCGCGCGGCGGCAGGCCTTCCTCGCTCATGATGCGCTCGACGTTCTCGACCACCACGATGGCGTCGTCGACCAGGATGCCGATCGCCAGCACCAGCCCGAACATGGTCAGCACGTTGATCGAGAAGCCGAACGCGTACATGGTAGCGAAAGTGCCCATCAGCGCCACCGGCACCACCACGGTCGGGATCAGCGTGTAGCGGATGTTCTGCAGGAACAGGAAGATCACCAGGAACACCAGCACGATCGCCTCCAGCAGTGTCTTGACCACTTCCTGGATCGAGATCTTGACGAAGGTCGAGGTGTCGTACGGGATCGTGTACTTGACGTTGGCCGGAAAGTATTTCGACAGCTCTTCCATCTTGGCCTTGACCGCGGTGGCGGTGCCGAGCGCGTTGGCGGTCGGCGACAGCTGCACGCCGATTGCCGAGATCGGCTTGCCGTCGATGCGCGCCGAGGTGGCGTAGGCCTGGCCGCCGAGCTCGATGCGGGCGACGTCGGACAGGCGCACCACCGAGCCGTCCGGGTTGGCGCGCAGCACGATGGCGCCGAACTGTTCCGGCGTCGACAGCTGGCCGTTGACCACCACGGTGGCGGCGATCTGCTGGGTCTTTACGCTCGGCAGTTCGCCCAGCGTGCCGGACGCCACCTGCGCGTTCTGCGCGCGGATCGCGGCGGCGACGTCGGCCGGCGTCAGCCGGTAACCCATCAGCCGGGCCGGGTCGATCCAGATCCGCATTGCCCGTTCGCTGCCGAACAGCTGCGCCTGCCCGACGCCGGGCACGCGCTTGATTTCATTCAGCACGTTGCGCGACAGGTAATCGCCGAGCGCGATCGGGTCGAGCTTGTTGTCTTCCGAGGACAGCGTGATGAACAGCAGGAAGTTGCTGCGCGCCTTGTTGACCTGCACACCCTGTTGCGTGACCGCCTGCGGCAGCCGTGACTCGACCCGCTTCAGCCGGTTCTGCACGTCGACCGCCGCCAGGTCCGGGTTGGTGCTGGTGGAGAAGGTCAGCGTGATCTGCGCCTGGCCATTGGCCTGGCTTTGCGACTCGACGTATTGCAGGCCGTCGGCGCCGTTCATTTCCTGCTCGATCAGGCTGGTGACGCTATCGTCCAGCGCTTGCGCGGTGGCCCCCGGATACATCGCGGTGACGACGATGGTCGGCGGCGCGATGGTCGGGTATTGCGACACCGGCAGCTTGGTGATGGACAGCGCGCCGGCCAGGATGATGAACAGCGCGATCACCCAGGCGAAGACCGGCCGGTCGATAAAGAACTTTCCCATCGGCGGCCTCTTACTGTGCGCTCTGCGCGTTCGGTTTCTGTTCGGCGACCTTGGCCGGCGCCTGGCCGACCGCGCCCTGCCACGGCACCGCCTTGACGGTGGCGCCCGGCTGCACCTTCTGCAGGCCCTCGACGATCACCTGGTCGCCCGGCTGCAGACCCTCGCTGACCACCGCCAGGTTGTTAGGCGCGTTGTCGGCCTGGACCGTGCGCGCCGCCACCTTGCCGTCGGCGCCGACCACCATCACCGCGGAGCTGTCGACGTTGCGGATCAGCGCCTGCTGCGGCACCGTCAGCGCCTGCTCGTTGACGCCCTGTTCCAGCCGCGCGCGCACGTACATGCCGGGCAGCAGGAAGCGTTCCGGGTTCGGGAATTCGGCGCGCAGCAGGATCGCGCCGGTGCTCTCGTCCACCGCCAGGTCGGAAAACAGCAGCTTGCCGGCATGCGCGTACGGCTGGCCGTCCTCGGTCACCAGCGTCACGCGTGCCTCGCCAGCGCCGGCCAGCTTGCCGGCCGCCAGCGCCCGCCGCAGCTGCAGCAGCTCGGTGCTGGACTGGGTCAGGTTGACGTAGATCGGATCGATCTGCTGGATGGTCGCCAGCGGCGTCGCCTCGCCCTGGCCGACCAGCGCGCCCTCGGTCACCTGGGCGCGGCCGATGCGGCCGGAGATCGGCGCCGTCACGGTGGCGTAGCCGAGATTCAGGCTGGCGGTCTGGCGCGCGGCGCGGGCCGCGGCCAGTTCGGCGGCGGCCTGCTTCTGCGCGGTCAGCGCATCGTCGTATTCCTGGCGGCTGACGGCGTTTTGCTCGACCAGCGGCTTGTAGCGCTGGGCCTTCAGCTCGGCCTGCGCCAGGTTGGCTTCGGCGCGGGCGACGCTGGCCTCGCTGCTTTCATAGGCCGCCTGGAACGGTGCCGGATCGATCTTGAACAGCAGGTCGCCGGCCTTGACGTCGCTGCCTTCGCGGAACACGCGCTTTTGCACGATGCCGGCGGCGCGCGCGCGCACCTGGGCCACGCGGCTGGCTTCCAGCCGGCCCGGCAATTCATTGACCACCGCCACCCGCTGCGGCGCCACCGTCACTACCGCGACTTCCGGCGGCGGCATGCCGCCGCCCTGTGCCGGCGCCGACTTGTCGCCGCAGCCGGCGAGGGCGACGGCGAGCAGGGCGAGGCCGAGGGGCAAAGCGGCGCGGACAGGGCGATGGCGTGAGGATGGATTCATGGAATCTCTCGTACGAAGATGGAAGAGGAGGCGCCGGTAATGATGCCGGGCGGAAAAACGAAAAGCGAAAGAATAACGCGGGATGGAGATTTGCGTGTCAAAGTCTTTCCGAATTGTAACTACGTGCCCGCTACCAGCACGGCACGGCCCCGCGCCGCCGTCGACGTGCGGCGGCGACCGGAGGAGTATTTTTTGAGCCGCACGAAAAACGCCCGGCATGAGGCATTTTTTGCGCATGCCCCACCCAGTATGGGACGGGGAAGGGTCAATAATTGCCGTTCGCCAGCAGCCGGTTCACCTGTTCCAGATCGTCTTCGCGCAAGGCGCCGGCCGCCGCCTTCAGGCGCAAGCCGTTCATCAGCGTGTCGTAGCGCGCCTTGGACAGGTCGCGCCGGGTCGAATACAGCTGCTGCTCGGCGTTCAGCACGTCGATATTGATGCGCACGCCGACCTGGTAGCCGAGCTGGTTCGATTCCAGCGCCGAGCGGCTGGAGACTTCGGCCGCTTCCAGCGCCCGTACCTGTGCCAAGCCGTTGTTGACACCCAGAAACGATTGCCGCGCCGCCTGCGCCGAGGTCCGCTGCGTAAACAGCAGGTCGCTGCGCGCCTTGTCTTCCAGCGCGATCGCCTCGCGCACCTTGCTGGTGACGGCGAAGCCGGAAAACAGCGGGATCGACCACTGGATGCCGATCGCGTTGGTGTCGGAGGTGCCGCCGGTGCCGAGTGCGCTGTTGCCGATGCCGCTGTTGCTGTGGCTGCGGCTGGCGACCAGGTCGACGGTCGGCGCGTGGCCGGCGCGGCTTCTCTTGATTTCGCGGCGCGCGATTTCCAGCGTCAGCTGCTGGCGCAGCACTTCGTAATTCTGGTTTTCGGCGCTGGCCACCCACAGGTCGATCTGCGCCGGCTCCGGCGCCGTCAGCTTGACCCCGGGGCGCAGCGGCGCCAGCTTGGCCGGCGCGTCGCCGACGATCTGTTGCAGTGCCGCGCGCTTGACTTCGAGGTCGTTGCGGGCCGCGATTTCCTGCGCGATGCCGAGGTCGAAGCGGGCCTGCGCTTCATTGGTGTCGGTGATGGTAGCGGTGCCGACCTCGAAATTGCGCTTGGCCGAAGCCAGCTGCTCGCTGATGAACTGCTGCTGCTGCTGCAGGAAGATCAGCGTGTCCTGCGCCGCCAGCAGGTCGAAATAGGCTTGCGCGACGCGCACGATCAGATCCTGCTGCGCCTGCGCGAACTGGGTGTCGGCCAGCGCGGTGGCGAGCTTGCCCTGCTGGTAGGTTTCCCAGCTGCCGAGGTTGAACAGCGGCTGCGTCAGCGACAGCCTGTAGCCGTTGCTGGAATAGTCCAGCGTGCCGGCCCCGGTATCGCTGTTGTTGCGCGTGTAGCTGCCGCCCAGGCCGACCGCCGGCAACAGCGTCGCCCGGCCCTGTACTTCCCGTTCCTGGCCGGCCACCTGGGCCGCGCGCGCGCTGGCGTACACCGAGTCGTTGACCAGCGCCTGCCGGTAGATCTGCATCAGATCGGCGCCCTGTGCCGGTCCGGCGCAAAGCGTCGCGGTTGCGAGCGCAGCGATCAGTGGGACGGTGAAGCGGTGACGCATACGTTTCTCCGGATAAGCGCAGGAAGGAACATCGAAAACGGGCGGCGCGCGCCGCCGATCAGTAGGTGGCCATCGCCGGATCGACTTCGCGTGCCCACGCATGCACGCCGCCGGCCAGGTTGTGGATCGCGCCGAAGCCATGCTGTTCGAGGAACGCGGCGACCTGCAGGCTGCGCGCGCCGTGGTGGCAGATGCAGACGATCGGCGCATCGGCCGGCCATTCCTGCTGCAGCTCGCTCAACTGGTGCGGCAGCTCGGCCATCGGCAGCAGGCGGGCGTCGGCAATCCGGCAGATGTCGAATTCCCACGGCTGGCGCACGTCCAGCAGCAGCGGCGCTGGCCGTGCCGGGTCGGCCAGCCACTGCGCCAGTTCGGTCGCGCTGATCTGCCGCATCCGCGCCTCAGAAGCGGAACGCCGACGGCAGCACGGCGTCGCGCAGCGGCTTGACCGCGGTTTCGAACAGCTTCAGCGTCGAAAACGCGCTGTCGGTGGTGCGCGTGATCAGCTGCGCGGTCATCGCCGGCTCCTCACCCAGCACCGCCAGCAGGCGGCCGCCGATCTTCAACTGCTGCAGGAAGCGGTCCGGCAGCAGCGGCAGCGAGCCGGAAATCACGATCACGTCGTAGCTGGCTGCGCCGCTTTGCGGCCAGCCGTGGGCGCCGTTGCCGAGCGCGACCTCGACGTTGGTGATACCGGCGGCGGCCAGGTTCCTCTGCGCCAGCGCCTGCAGCTCCGGCTCGATCTCGACCGTCGTCACGTGCTTGCCCATGTACGCCAGCAGTGCCGCCATGTAGCCGGAGCCGGCGCCGATTTCCAGCACCGTCTCGTGCTTCTTCAGGGCCGCTTCCTGCAGCATGCGCGCCTCGAACTTCGGCGTCAGCATGTTGGCGCCGCACGGCAGCGGGATTTCGCAGTCGGCGAAGGCCAGGCTCTGGTAGGCGGCCGGCACGAACTGCTCGCGCCGCACCACCTGCAGCAGGTCGAGCACTTCCTGGTTCAGCACATCCCACGGCCGGATCTGCTGTTCGATCATGTTGAAGCGGGCTTTTTCGATATTCATGTCGGGTTCTGCAGCCAAAGAAAAGACGTCATTCTATCAAAGGGGGGTACCGCTTTCGGACGCCGGCAGCGCTGCGGCGGCCGGCCGCCGGCGCCGTTTTGCCCAGGCCGCGAGGTCGTCCAGATAGGTATAGATCACCGGTACCACCACCAGCGTCAGCAGCGACGACGTGATGATGCCGCCGATTACCGCCTGGCCCATCGGCGCGCGCTGTTCCGAGCCCTCGGCGATGCCGAAGGCGAGCGGCACCATGCCGAACACCATCGCCAGCGTCGTCATCAGGATCGGCCGCAGCCGCACGTGCGCCGCCTCCAAAAGCGCGGCGCCGCGTTCCATGCCTTCGCGGCGCGCTTGGTTGGCGAAGTCGACCAACAGGATCGCGTTCTTGGTCACCAGCCCCATCAGCATGATGAAACCGATGATCGAAAAGATGTTCAGCGTCGAGCGGAACAGCATCAGCGCCAGGAACACGCCAATCAGCGTCAGCGGCAGCGACGACATGATCGCCAGCGGCTGCAGGAAGCTGGCGAACTGCGACGCCAGGATCATGTAGATGAAGACGATCGCCAGCGCCAGTGCCGACAGCGCGTAGCCGAACGATTCCTGCATGTTCTTGGTGGCGCCGCCGATCTGGTAGCGGTAGCCGGGCGGCCATTGGATCGCATCCAGCGCGCGCCGGACGTCGGCATTGACTTCTCCGGCCGAGCGGCCGGCGACGTTGGCCGACAGCTCGACCTCGCGGTTCAGGTCGCGCCGATTGATCTGGTTGGCGCCGGTGGACGGCAGGATGTCGGCCACCTGCCGCAGCGGCACCATCCTCGGCGTGCCGTCGGCATTGGTCTGGCTCGATGCCAGCATCAGGCGCGACAGGTCCTCGGTGGTGTTGCGGTCGTCCGGCGCCAGCCGCACGTTGACGTCGTAGTTCTCGTCGTCCGGCGCGCGCCAGCTGCTGGCCGCCTCGCCCGCCAGCAGCGGCCGCAGCGCGGCGCCGATCTGTGCCACGCCGACACCGAGATCGGCGCCGAGGTCGCGCTTGGGCCGTACCGAGATGGTTGGCTTTTCCGCCTTCAGGTTGGAATCGAGGTCGACCAGCCCGGGAATCGCGCGCATCCGCTCCTGCGCCTGCTGCGACAGCGCCGCCAGCTGCGCCAGGTCATTGCCGAGCAGCGACAGCCGGATCTGCTTGTTGTCGCCGCCGATGCCGTCCAGCGTGCCGATGTGGGTGACGGTGATCCCGGCCACCTGCGCCAGCCGCGCGCGCAACAGCGGCGTCATCTGCGTGGTGCTGCGCGCGCGTTCGGCGCGCGGCACCAGCCGCACGAACACCGACGCATAGCTCTTGCCCTGCGAGGTGCCGGTGTTGATGGTGCTGTAGGTATCCAGCACCTCCGGGAATTCGCGCAGCACCGCCTCCACCTGGTGCGTCTTGGCCTCGGTGAATTCGAGCGAGGAGCCGACCGGCGTGTTGAAGGTGACGCCGGTTTCCGAATAGTCGGCCTGCGGCACGAACTCGGTACCGATCAGCCCGGCGGCCGGGATGGCCAGCCCGCCGAAAAAGGACGCGAGCGCGATCGCCAGCGTCGCCAGCCGGTGCTTCAGCGACCACGCCAGCAGCAGCTGGTAGCCGTCCGACAGCCGTCCGACCAGCCGTTCGAAGGCTTCCAGCACGCGGCCGATCGTGTGCGCGTACCAGCCGCGGCGCGGCTGCCCCGCATGCACCGCCGGATCCGGCCAGATCGACGACAGCATCGGGTCGAGCGTGAACGATACGAACATCGAGATCAGCACCGCCGCCGCCACCGTCACGCCGAACTGGTGGAAGAAGCGGCCGATGATGCCGCCCATGAAGCCGACCGGCAGGAACACGGCGACGATCGACAGCGTGGTTGCCAGCACCGCCAGTCCGATCTCGGCGGTACCCTCCAGCGCCGCCGTGTGGTGGTCCTTGAAGCCGCCGCCGGGCACGCGCATGCCGGCGTGGCGCACGATGTTCTCGCGTACCACGATGGCGTCGTCGATCAAAAGGCCGACGCACAGCGACAGCGCCATCAGCGTCAGCATGTTGATGGTGAAGCCGAACGCGTACATGAACAGGAAGGTGCCGATCAGCGCCACCGGCAGCGTCAGCCCGGTGATCACGGTCGAGCGCCAGGAATTCAGGAACAGGAACACGATCAGGATCGTCAGCACCGCGCCTTCCAGCAGCGTGCTGCGGACGTTCTTGACGCCGACCCGGATCTGGCGCGCGCCATCCTTGATCACCTCGGTCTTCACGCCTGGATACAGCGCCTGCATGCGCGGCTCCAGCTCCTTCAGCGCCGCCGCCAGGCCGTCCGCCACTTCGATCGTGTTTTCGCCCTGCGCCTTCAGGATGTTCAGCGCCAGCGTGCGCTGACCGTTGTACAGCGCCAGGCTTTCCTGCTCTTCCTGGCCGTCGACCACGGTCGCCACCTGCGCCAGCGTCACCGGCTGGCCGCCGCGGCGCGCCACCACGATGCCGGCGAAGTCCTGCGGATTGCGCACCCGGCCCTGGATCTGCACCGTGCGCTCGTTATCCAGCGAGCGGATGGCACCGGTCGGCAGTTCCTGGTTCTCGTTGCGCACCGCGCCGATGATCTGGTCGATGCCGATCCCGAGCGCCTCCATCGCTACCGGGTTGACGTAGATGTTGACTTCGCGCTTGACGCCGCCGACCAGCGTCACCGAGCCGACCCCGCGCACGTTTTCCAGCCGCTTCTTGACCACCTGGTCGGCGATGGTGGTCAGTTCGCGCAGGCTGCGCTGGTGCCTGGCGTTCGGATCGTTGGCGACTGACACCGAGAAGATCGGCTGGTCGGCCGGATCGAAGCGGGTGATGCGCGGTTCCTCGACCTCCTTGCGGAAGCTGGGGCGGATCATCGCCACCTTTTCGCGCACGTCCTGCGCGGCCCGTGCCGGATCGACGGTCAGCGCGAATTCGATGATCACCACCGACGAGCCCTCGTACGAGCGCGAGGTCAGCGCATTGATGCCGTTGACGGTGTTGACCGCTTCCTCGACCTTGCGCGTGATGTCGGATTCGACCGTTTCCGGCGACGCGCCCGGGTAGTTGGTCTGCACCACCACCACCGGGAAGGTGACGTCGGGGAACTGGTCGACCTGCAGCCGCTGGTAGGAGAACAGGCCGAGCACGACGAAGGCCATCATCATCATGGTGGCCAGCACCGGATTGCCGATGCTGATGCGGGTAAACCACATGCTCAGCTCCCGCGCGCGGCGCGCAGCACGGCGGCCATCATTGCGCCCGCCCGCCGGCCTCGGCCGCCGCCACCGGCGCCGTGGGTTGGCCCTTGGCC
>JBAUJK010000390.1:0-9124 GCA_049683695.1 Burkholderiaceae bacterium | reverse complement strand
TTACGCCGACGACTGCAAGCCGCACGATCCCGGCGCCGGCGTGCGCGACTTCCTGCTGACGGCGGCCGCGGTCGGCATGCTGTGCAAGCGCAACGCGTCGATCTCGGGCGCTGAAGTCGGCTGCCAGGGCGAGGTCGGCGTCGCCTGCGCGATGGCGGCGGCCGGCCTGGCGGCGGCCCTCGGCGGCAGCAACGAGCAGATCGAAAACGCCGCCGAGATCGGCATCGAACACCATCTCGGCCTGACCTGCGACCCGATCGCCGGGCTGGTGCAGATCCCATGCATCGAGCGCAACGGCCTGGGGGCGGTCAAGGCGATCGCGGCCGCCTCGCTGGCCCTGCGCGGCGACGGCCGCCATCACGTCAGCTTCGACCAGGTGGTCGAAACCATGCGCCAGACCGGCGCCGACATGATGAGCAAATACAAGGAAACCTCGCTGGGCGGACTGGCCCTGCAGCCGGTGACGGTGAACTATCCGGCCTGCTGAGCACGGCGGCCATGCCTGTTCCGGCAGGTATAATGGGCGTCCTTTTTTACGGCCATTTCCCGCCGCGCCCGTCCGCTGACCGGCATGGTGCGCCGCGCGGCCCGAACCTTTCGCCGATCCTATGCAATACGTCTCGACCCGCGGCCAGTGCCCGCCGCAAACCTTTTCCGAAATCCTGCTGGGCGGGCTGGCGCCGGACGGCGGCCTGTACCTGCCGCAGCACTATCCGCAGATCGGCGGCGCCGAACTGGACGCCTGGCGCGGCCTGCCGTACGCTGAGCTGGCGTTCGAGATCATCCGCCGCTTCGCCACCGACATCCCGGAAGCCGACCTGAAGGCGCTGACGAAGAGAACCTATACCGCCGAGGTCTATCGCAACGCCCGCGCCGGCGACGACCCGGCGCGGATCACGCCGCTGCGCCTGCTGGAGGATTCCGGCCGCGGCCGGCTGCTGCTGCAGGCGCTGTCCAACGGGCCGACGCTGGCCTTCAAGGACATGGCAATGCAGCTGTTGGGCAACCTGTTCGAATACGCGCTGGATCAACAGCACGCCGAGCTGAACATCTTCGGCGCCACTTCCGGCGATACCGGCAGCGCCGCCGAATACGCGATGCGCGGCAAGCGCGGCATCCGCGTCTTCATGCTGTCGCCGCACAAGAAGATGAGCGCGTTCCAGACCGCGCAGATGTTCAGCCTGCAGGACCCGAACATCTTCAATATCGCCATCGAAGGCGTGTTCGACGATTGCCAGGACATGGTGAAGGCGGTGTCGAACGACCACGCGTTCAAGGCGCGGCAAAAGATCGGCACGGTGAACTCGATCAACTGGGCGCGCGTGGTGGCGCAGGTGGTGTACTACTTCCGCGGCTACCTGGAAGCGACCGACAGCAACCAGCAGAAGGTGTCGTTCGCGGTCCCGTCCGGCAACTTCGGCAACATTTGTGCTGGCCATATCGCGCGCATGATGGGCTTGCCGATCGACCGCCTGGTGACCGCGACCAACGAAAACGACGTGCTCGACGAATTCTTCCGCACCGGCGTCTACCGGGTGCGCAAGTCGGCCGAGACCTACCACACCAGCAGCCCGTCGATGGACATTTCCAAGGCGTCGAATTTCGAGCGCTTCATCCACGACCTGCTCGGCGGCGACAGCGCTCGCGTGCGCGCGCTGTTCCACAAGGTCGAGACGCACGGCGGCTTCGACCTATCCGGCCGTCCCGGCAGCGACGGCGACGAATTCGCCAGGGTGGCGCAATACGGCTTCGTGTCCGGCAAGTCGACCCATGCCGACCGGCTGGCGACGATCCGCGACGTGCGCGAGCGCTACGGCATCACCATCGACACCCACACCGCCGACGGCGTCAAGGTCGCGCGCGAACACATGGCGCCCGGCGTGCCGATGATCGTGCTGGAAACCGCGCTACCGGCGAAATTCAACGAAACCATCCGCGAAGCGCTCGGCCAGGATGCCGAGCGGCCGGCCGGCTTCGAAGACATCGAAGCCTTGCCGCAGCGCTTCGAAGTGATGGCGGCCGACGTCGACGCGGTCAAGGCCTATATCGCCGCGCATACCGGGTTGTAACGCCGCTTTTCTCGCGTAAGGGGAGTATGCGGCTGTAATTCCGGTATGACGCCCGGGATAACCGGGTATGTTTGGGAGTATGCTGCCGGCACCATCCCGGTCCGCTGCTCGGTGCGGCCGTTTTGGCAACCACGCATTGCATGTCTTACACTTGCAGCCATGCCGGTGCGGGGTCCCGCCTGCCGGTTTTCCTGCCGAGAAACGTTTGCGATGCCTTCCCCGAAACCTTCCGCCGCTCCGATGCTGACCGCGCGCGCCGCGCTGGACGCCTTGCTGGCGGCCGCGCGGCCGCTGACCGATACCGAAATGGTCGCCACCCAGGACGCCAACGGCCGCGTGCTGGCCGTCGACCAGACCTCGCGGCTGGACGTGCCGCCGGCCGACAATACGCAGATGGACGGCTACGCGGTGCGCGCCGCCGATTGCGCCAGCGGCGCCGCCACGCTGACGGTGGCGCAGCGGATCCCGGCCGGACACGTCGGCCAGCCGCTGGCGCCCGGCAGCGCCGCCCGCATCTTCACCGGCGCCTTGATCCCGCCCGGCGCCGACGCCGTGGTGATGCAGGAGCAGGCCGAAGCCGACGGTGAACGGGTCATGATCCGCCACGCGCCGCAGCCCGGCGAATGGATTCGGCGCGCCGGCGAGGACATCCGCGCCGGCAGCGTGATCCTGCCGGCCGGAACCCGGCTGCGGCCGCAGGAACTGGGGCTGGCCGCCTCGGTCGGCATCGCCGCACTGCCGGTGACGCGGCGGCTGCGGGTGGCGGTGTTCTTCACCGGCGACGAACTGGCGATGCCGGGCGAGGCGCTGAAGCCCGGCGCGATCTACAACTCCAACCGCTTCACGCTGCGCGGCCTGCTGCAAAACCTCGGCTGCGACATCAGCGACTACGGCATCGTGCCGGATACGCTGGAAGCCACGCGCGACACCCTGCGCCGCGCCGCCGCCGGCCACGACCTGATCGTCACCTCCGGCGGCGTCTCGGTCGGCGAGGAAGATCACATCAAACCGGGGGTGCAGGCGGAAGGGCGGCTCGACCTGTGGCAGATCGCGATCAAGCCGGGCAAGCCGCTGGCGTTCGGCAGCGTGCGGCGCAGTAACGATGGCGATGCCTTCTTTCTCGGCCTGCCCGGCAATCCGGTCTCCAGCCTGGTCACCTTCATGCTGTTCGTGCGGCCGCTGATCCTGCGGCTGCAGGGGATGCTGGACGTCGAGCCGAAGAGTTTCGCGATGCGCGCCGATTTCGCCTGGCCGAAGGCCGATAGGCGCAACGAATTCCTGCGCGCCCGCATCAATGCCGGCGGCGGGCTCGACCTGTTCCCGAACCAGGGCTCGGGCGTGCTGACTTCGACCGTCTGGGGCGACGGCCTGATCGACAATCCGCCCGGCCAGACCATCGCCATCGGCGATACCGTGCGCTTCCTGCCGTTCAACGACCTGCTGTACTAACGAGCCATTTGCGATGAAGATCCAGCTTCGATTTTTCGCCAGCGTGCGCGAGGCGCTCGGCAGCGCCGCCGAAACCCTGACGGTGCCGGAACAGGTGAAGACCGTCGGTGACGTGCGGCGCCTGCTGGCAGCGCGCGGCGGCACCTGGGCCGAGGCGCTGGCCGACGGCCGCGCGCTGCGCATGGCCTACGACCACGTGATGACCGATGCCGAGACGCCGATCGCCGACGGCGGCGAGGTCGCGTTCTTTCCGCCGGTGACCGGCGGCTGACGGCAGATGATTGCAGCGTCGGGCCTGCGATAAAAAGACCGCCGACAGGGAGAACCGCAGATGACCATCGAACTTGCCGCCAACTTCGTCGTCGCCGTGCTGGCGGCGCTGCACCTGTACTTCCTGGTGCTGGAAATGTTCCTGTGGGACAAGCCAGCCGGCCGCCGCGCCTTCGGCCTGACGCCGGAATTCGCGGCGGCGACCAAGGCGCTGGCCGCCAACCAGGGCCTGTACAACGGCTTTCTGGCGGCCGGGCTGGTCTGGGGCCTGTGGCTGGGCGCGGGCGGCTTCGCGGTCAAGCTGTTCTTTACCGGCTGCATCGTCGTCGCCGGCCTGTTCGGAGCCGCCACCGCCAGCCGCAAGATCCTGTTCGTGCAGGCGCTGCCGGCGCTGCTGGCGTTATCATTGTTGCTGCTGTCCCGCTCCTGATTTTCGATCGCCCGCCATGCCCGTCCGCGTCCAGACCGCCGATTTCGACCTCGATGCCGAGCTGCGCCAGTTGCGTGCCGCCAATTTCAAGATCGGCGCGCTGGTCAGTTTCGTCGGCCTGGTGCGCGACCTGAACGACGGCGCCGGCGTGCTGGAGATGGAGCTGGAGCACTATCCGGGCATGACCGAAAAAGCGCTGGCCGACATCGTCGCCGAGGCGAAGTCGCGCTGGCCGCTGTTCGACGCGCTGGTGATCCACCGCGTCGGGCCGCTCGCGCCGGCCGAGCAGATCGTGCTGGTGGCGGTGGCCGCCGCCCATCGCGGCGAAGCCTTTGCCGCCTGCGAATTCATCATCGACTACCTGAAGACCGGGGCGCCGTTCTGGAAGAAGGAAACCACGCCGGAGGGCGCACGCTGGGTCGACGCCCGCTGCAGCGACGACGCCGCGCTGGCGAAGTGGCAGGCCGGCGGCGGGAAGTCCGCCCGATGAGCTGGCTGGTGGTCGGCTTCGGTGCCGCCGTCGGCGCCTGGCTGCGCTGGGGCCTGTCGGTCCGGTTGAATGCCTACCACCATGCGCTGCCGTACGGCACGTTGCTGGCGAATCTGGTGGGTGGCTACCTGATCGGCATCGCGGTCGCCTTTTTCGAGAAATACCCGGCGCTGCCGATCGAATGGCGGCTGCTGGTCGTGACCGGCTTCCTGGGCGGCCTGACCACCTTTTCCACCTTCTCGGCGGAAGCGATGATCCTGCTGCAGCGCGGCGAGTACGGCTGGGCGCTGGGCCACGTCGCCGTCCACCTGTTCGGCTCGATCCTGCTGTGCATCGCCGGCTTCGCAACCTATCGGGCGCTGGCCTAGACGGGCCGTTCGCCGGCTGTCGTTCCTTTCTTGAAAAACAAGTCGAGCGACCTTATTTGACTCCCAGATGGCCCTGACGCAGGGCAAATACTTTCCGGGAGCAATCCATGAGTCTCGACAAGATCACCACCAAGCTGCAGGAAGCGCTGACCGATGCCCAGAGCCAGGCGGTCGGCGCCGACAATCCGTACATCGAACCGCTGCACGTGCTGTCGGCGCTGCTGAAGCAGAACGACGGCGGCGCCCGTTCGCTGCTGCAGCGCGCCGGCGTCAACGTCGGCGCGCTGACCACTGCGCTGGCAGGCGCGCTGGCGCGGCTGCCGAAGGTGTCCGGCACCGGCGGCGACATCAAGCCGGGGCGCGAACTGATCGCGCTGTTGAACTTGGCCGACCGCGAGGCGCAGCAGCGCGGCGACGAATTCATCGCCAGCGAGATGGTGCTGCTGGCGCTGGCCGACGACAAGTCCGAAGCCGGCCGCCTGGCGCGCGAGCACGGTCTGCAGCGCAAGGCGCTGGAAGCGGCGATCGACCTGGTGCGCGGCGGCGCCGGCGTCACCTCGGCCGATGCCGAGGGGCAGCGCGAGGCGCTGAAGAAGTACACGCTGGATCTGACCGAGCGCGCGCGCGCCGGCAAGCTCGATCCGGTGATCGGGCGCGACGACGAAATCCGCCGTGCAATCCAGGTGCTGCAGCGGCGCACCAAGAACAATCCGGTCCTGATCGGCGAACCCGGCGTCGGCAAGACCGCGATCGTCGAAGGGCTGGCGCAGCGCATCGTCAACGGCGAGGTGCCCGATTCGCTGAAGGGCAAGCGGGTGCTGTCGCTCGACCTGGCGGCGCTGTTGGCCGGCGCCAAGTATCGCGGCGAGTTCGAGGAGCGGCTGAAGGCGGTGCTGCACGAACTGGCGCAGGACGAGGGCCAGACCATCGTCTTCATCGACGAGCTGCACACGATGGTCGGCGCCGGCAAGGCGGAGGGTGCGATGGACGCCGGCAACATGCTGAAGCCGGCGCTGGCGCGCGGCGAGCTGCACTGCGTCGGCGCCACCACGCTGGACGAATACCGCAAGTACATCGAGAAGGACGCGGCGCTGGAGCGGCGCTTCCAGAAGATCTTCGTCGACGAGCCGAGCGTCGAAGCGACCATCGCGATCCTGCGCGGCCTGCAGGAAAAATACGAAGTGCACCACAAGGTCGAGATCACCGACCCGGCGATCGTCGCCGCCGCCGAGCTGTCGCATCGCTACATCACCGACCGTTTCCTGCCGGACAAGGCGATCGACCTGATCGACGAGGCGGCTTCGAAGATCAAGATCGAGATGGATTCCAAGCCGGAGGTGATGGATCGCCTGGACCGCCGCCTGATCCAGCTGAAGATCGAGCGCGAGGCGGTCAAGAAGGAAACCGACGAGGCGTCGCAGAAGCGGCTGGCGTTGATCGAGGAGGAAATCGACAAGCTGCAGCACGAGTACGCCGACCTGGAAGAAATCTGGAAGGCGGAAAAGTCGGTCGCGCAGGGCAGCGCCCACATCAAGGAAGAAATCGAAAAGGTGCGCCAGCAGATGGATGAGGCGCGCCGCGTCGGCGACTGGCAAAAGATGTCCGAGCTGCAGTACGGCCAGCTGCCGGAGCTGGAAGCGCAGCTGCGCCAGGCCGACACCGAGGAAGCCGAGGAAAAGCCGAAGCTCTTGCGCACCCAGGTCGGCGCCGAGGAAATCGCCGAGGTGGTGTCGCGCGCGACCGGGATCCCGGTGTCCAAGATGATGCAGGGCGAGCGCGACAAGCTGGTGCACATGGAAGACGAACTGCACAGGCGCGTGGTCGGCCAGGACGAGGCGATCGTCGCCGTGTCGGACGCGATCCGGCGTTCGCGCGCCGGCCTGGCGGACCCGAACCGGCCGTACGGTTCGTTCATGTTCCTGGGTCCCACCGGCGTGGGCAAGACCGAGCTGTGCAAGGCGCTGGCGGCCTTCCTGTTCGATACCGAGGAAGCGATGATCCGCATCGACATGAGCGAATTCATGGAGAAGCATTCGGTCGCGCGCCTGATCGGCGCGCCGCCGGGCTACGTCGGCTACGAGGAAGGCGGCTACCTGACCGAGGCGGTGCGACGCAAACCGTACAGCGTGATCCTGCTCGACGAGATCGAGAAGGCGCATCCGGACGTGTTCAACGTGCTGCTGCAGGCGCTCGACGATGGCCGCATGACCGACGGCCAGGGCCGCACGGTGGACTTCAAGAACACCGTGATCGTGATGACCTCCAACCTCGGCTCGCACAAGATCCAGGCGATGGAGGAAAGCGATCCGGCGCTGGTGAAGCTGGCGGTGCTGGCCGAGGTGCGCAACCATTTCCGGCCCGAGTTCATCAACCGCATCGACGAGATCGTGGTGTTCCACGCGCTCGACGAAAAGAACATCGGCGCGATCGCCAGGATCCAGCTGCACATCCTGGAGCAGCGCATGGCGCGCATGGAAATGGGGCTGGAAATCACCGATGCCGCGTTGCAGAAGGTGGCGGAAGCCGGCTTCGACCCGGTCTACGGTGCGCGGCCGCTGAAGCGGGCGATCCAGCAGGAAATCGAAAACCCGCTGTCGAAGCAGATCCTGCAGGGGCGCTTCGGCCCGAAGGATGTGGTGCGGGTCGGCGTCGAGCGCGGCGCGCTGACGTTCCAGAAGGCTGGGTAACAAGCGGCGCCGGGGTACGGGCGAGGGCGCTACGCCGGTGCCGCGCGCCGGCTAGGGTGGTGGCGCCACCCAGCCGCACCGATGGGCACAATCCCGGCTGCGAGCACACCGCAGCCGGGATTTTTTTGTGCTCGAGCCGCCCGCCCGTCGTCCCGGCACAGGCCGGAACCCGGCGCCGCTTGCTCCAATCATCATGAAGGCGGGAGTATAGGGAAATTTCGCCCTATTGTTGCCCGGGACAGGGCATTCGTTCAGGGAGTATCAGTTCCGGCAGGTGCCGCCCGCGCGTCCTGCCGCGGCCCGCGGCGCCCATAGCCGTCCGCCGAACTGGTTCAGTGCCAGCCCGCCCAGCACCAGCAGCCCGGCAACGATCTTCCACCACTGCAGCGGCTCGTCCAGCACCAGCGCGGCGCTGATCATGCCGGATACCGGCACCAGCAGTGTAAACGGCGCGATGGTGGCGGTCGGATAGCGCCGCATCAGGTTGGACCAGACGCCGAAGCCGAAGATGGTGTTCGGGTACGACTGGAACAACACGGCGCCGACCGTGATCCAGCCGAGGTGGGTGGCGGCGGCGCTCCAGGCGGCCGGGCCTTCCACCACCAGCGAGCCGAGCAGCAGCGGCGGCGCCGCCAGCAGCGAGCCCCACACCATCAGTCCGAGCGGATTCACCTTGCCGATCTTCTTGGTCAGGATGTTGGCCACCGCCCAGCTCAGCGCGCCGCCCACCAGCAGCACGAAGCCGATCACGGTGGCGGTGACTTCCAGGTGCAGCGCCACCAGCCCCATGCCGGCGAACGCGATCAGCGCGCCCAGGAGCTGCGCCGCCTGCGGCCGCTCGCCCAGCATCAGCACCGCCAGCCCGATCGTGAAGAACGCCTGCAGCTGCATCACCAGCGACGCCAGTCCGGCCGGAAAGCCGAGCTGGATGCCGGTGAACAGCAGCATGAACTGGATCGTGAACTGGAACAGCGCGTAGCCGGCCAGCAGCTTCCACGGAATCGCCGGTCGCTGGATGAAGAACACCAGCGGCAGCGCGGCGAACAGGAAGCGCAGCCCGGAGAACAGCAGCGGCGGCAGGCCGTGCAGCCCGATCTGGATCACCACGAAGTTGAAGCCCCAGATCAGGACCACGGCCAGGGCCAGCAGGATGTCGACGGGCTTCATGCGAGACGGCGGAAAGGACAGCGAGGAAAGGAAGGCATCGGGGAATGCGCGGAAGGGGACGCGGGTTGCGCCGCTTTGGCGCGAGTCCCGCATTATCGCGCAGAACGCGCTGTCGCCGCTGGCGCCGTCAGCGCAGCAGCGCGGCGGTGGTGAAGGCCAGCGCCGCCAGCAGCGCCGCCCAGCCGAACCAGAAC
>JBAUJK010000389.1:0-19516 GCA_049683695.1 Burkholderiaceae bacterium | reverse complement strand
CCGCCGGGCACCGCGGCGTGGCCGGGGCCGGCGGCGTCCAGCCCGAGTCCGGTGTCGGCCACCGTCAGCCGCAGCCGGTCGCCATCGCGGCGCGCCTCGACGCGGATCCCGCCGCCGTCGATTTTCGGCTCCAGCCCGTGCTTGATGGCGTTTTCGACCAGCGGCTGCAGCAGCATCGGCGGCAGCGCCAGTTCGCGCAGCTCCGCCGGCAGCTCCAGCGCGTAATTCAGGCGCGCGCCCATGCGCACCGACATCAGGCCCAGATAGGCGTCCATCAGCGCGAATTCCTGCGCCAGCGTGGTGGTTTCGGCGCGCGACGACGATAGCGTGGCGCGCAGGTAATGGATCAGCTGCTCCAGCATATGCTGCGCGCGCGGTGCATCGATACCGATCAGGCTTTGCAGCGTAGCCAGCGTGTTGAACAGCATGTGCGGCTCGATCTGCGCCTGCAGCAATTGCAGCTGCGCCTGCATCGCCTGCCGCTCGACGGCGGCGGCGCGCGCCTTTTCGGTGGCGGCGGCGATCTTCAGTTCCGCCACCTCGGCGCGACTCCAGAAGAATATGGTCAGCATCAGGCCGGCCAGGACCGTCAGGCTGATGAAGCCGACGGCGTTTTCTTCCAGCCCATGCGCGAACTCGCGCGGCGGCAGGCCCAGCAGGCGCATCGCCAGTTCATGGCCCAACACGTACGCCAGCACGGATCCGGCCGCCACCAGCGCGAAGAACGGCAGCTTTGGCGGCACGCCTTCGCCCCACAGCAGGATGCGCGCGCCGTTGATCAGCGCCATCGCCAATGTGCCGATGCACATCGAAAACACCAGGTTTTCCCAGAAGCTGGAGCCGCCGTCGCGCATCACGTAGGTGACCACCACCGCACACGCCAGGTTGACCGCGCTGACGATGGCCAGGTCGTACGGGATGCGGCGCAGCAGCAGGCGCGCGCGCGGCAGCGGTTCGGACCGGAATGGATTCATGACGGCGGGTGTTGGCGTTTGTCCAGTTCGCGTTCGATCAGGCGCTGTTTCCAGGCCGCACCCGGCGCGTGCAGGAACACCGCCAGGGCGTGGAATAGTAACCCGATTCCCCAGCCGAACAGCGGTCCCAGCGACCACGGCCGTTGCGGCTGCAGCAGCAGGTTCAGCGTCACCAGTCCGGCGTTGACCAGCACGTAGACGGCCAGGTGAATCAAAAAACCCAGCTTGCGCTCGACGTGGCGCCGGGCATCGCGGTAGCGGTCGTCGTTTTCCATTGCCATCTCCTTCAGATCAGCCCGACCGACTGCCACACCAGGTGGCCCAGCAGGCGGCTCGGCAGCAGCGTGAACAGGCCGGCCACCAGCAGGCCGCCGACGTAGATTTTCTGCATCAGGCCGCGATGCTCGCGGATGTTGCCGTGGGCGGCGGCGTAGATCGCGCGCGCCAGTCCGGCCAGCGTCGCCACCGACAGCAGGTGGATCCACGACCAGTGGCCGCTGGTCTGGATCCAGAACGAGCTGAGCGCCACCAGCGCCATCAGCGCGACCCAGCCGCGCCCGAGCAGGCGGTGGCGCGCGGTGCCCTTTTTCATCAGGAAGGTGACGCCGCCCAGCGCCAGCGCGGCGCCGGCCGCGCCCGCGTGGACCAGGATCAAGGGGGTGAATTCCATGTCGTTTCTCCTGCCGGTTGAACATGGAAGGCATTCTCGCGGGCGCCACCGGGCGGCGCCAGCGCGATGCGACGAAACGCCGGCTGGAGGGCACGAAACGCCGAAAAGGCGCGCCAGCCGGCGCCGGTACCGCATTTAACCTTCGGCAGTATTTTTACTACTGTCTGAGCGGCAAAGGCTGACCTACACTGGGATAGCCCGAAATCCGCCGGCACCGTCCGGCACCAAAACAAAGCGGGCCGCCAACCAGGAGGAGACCATGAAGACAAGGATCTGCGTATTCGCGGCCGCGCTCGGCCTGTCCATCGGCGCGGCGGCCCAGAATGCGGCGCCGATCAAGATCGGCACCAACTGCACGCTGGAAGGCCAGTCCGGCGAAATGGGCGTGTCGGTGCTGTCGGCGCTGCGCATCGCGGTCAATGAAATCAACGCCGTCGGCGGTGTCGGCGGCCGTAAGTTGCAGCTGATCGAACGCGACGACAAGGCCGACCCGGCCATCGGCCGCGCGGTCGCCGAAGACCTGGTGCACAAGGAAAAGGTGGTGGCCACCATCGGCTACTGCAATTCCGGCGTCGCCGCCAAGGCGATCGACGTCTACCAGGACGCCAAGGTGCCGCTGATCATCCCGGTCGCCACCGGCACCGCGATCACCAAGAAGTACGCGCCGCCGGCCGCCGCCGAGAACTATATTTTCCGCGTCGCCATGGCCGACGAGCGGCAGGTCGACTTCATCCTGAAGGAAATGATCGACCGCCGCGGCTTGTCGAAGATCGCGGTGTTCGCCGACGACACCGGCTACGGCGAAGGCGGGCTGAAGGACGTCGAGCGGCTGCTGGCGGCGCGCGGCATGAAGCCGGTCGCGGTCGAGCGCTTCAAGCAGGGCATTGCCGACCTGACGCCGGCGCTGGCGCGCGCGCGCGACGCCGGCGCCGACGTCCTGTTTACCTATGCGCTCGGGCCGGACATCGCCACCATCTCGCGCGGGCGGCAGGCACTGGGCTGGAAAGTGCAGCAGACCGGCCCGTGGGGCGTGGGCTTCCGCAATCACATCGATCTGGCCGGCGCCGCCGCCGAGGGCGCGGTGATGCCGCAGACCTTCATCCAGGACGGCGTGATGAACGAACGCAGCACCGCGCTGGTGCTGCAGTACGCGAAGATGAACAATGTCAGGAACATCCCGTGCGCGATGTGCGCGGCGCAGACCTACGACGCCATGTTCCTGCTGCTGAATGCGATGTTCCGCGCTCCCAACATGGATGGCCCGTCGCTGCGGCACGCGCTGGAAAACCTCGACCGCCGCATCCCCGGCGTGGTCGCCACCTATCAGAACCCGTTCTCGAAGGACGACCACGAAGCGCTGGACGGCTCGATCCTGCTGCTCGGGCAAGTCCGGCACGGGCTGGTGCAGTACGCCAATCCGGGCGACGCCAAGCGCGCGGTGCTGTCGTCGCGCTCGAAGCTGGCGGCGGCGCACTAGGCCCGGCGGATCAGGGTTGCGTGCGGCGCGCCCGGCGGATCCGCGCTTCCAGTTCAGGCGCGATCGGCATCGGCTTGAACGGGCTGACGTTGGCGCCACCGGTATTGCCGTGCGGCACCAGGCCGAACGCGGTCTTGCTGGCGGCGCCGACGATTCGCAGCAACTGGCCGGCGCATTCGCGCGGCCGGCGCTGGCGGATGCCCCACAGCAGCATCGCCCAATGCACGCGCACATGCTGGACTGTCGCCGCCTGGCCGAGCACGTGGGCGCGCTCCAGGTGGGCAAAGGCGCGCTGCGGCTGGCCGAGCCGTTCGGCTTGCGCGGCGGCGCTCAATTCGGTGTCGACATGGGGGCGGATACGGCGTCCAAACTGGCTCATTCTGATTCCTGGCTCCAATTGTTGATTGCTGGGAGTATATTCAAATTATCCAGGCTTCACGCCCGACATTGACGTTCATGGTCGGGAGTATCCGCATCCTCCCGCTGTTGCCGATTACAGCACGCGTTGCCGGCGCAGTGCGGCGATGCGTTCGGCGTCATACCCGAGCAATTCGCCCAGCACCTGCTCGGTATGCTGGCCCAATAGCGGCGGCGGTGCATCGTAGGCGGGCGGCGTTGCCGACAGCCGCAGCGGGCTCGCGACCAGCTTGACCTTGCCCGCGCTCGGGTGCGGCAGTTCGATCTGCAATCCGCGCGCCCGTACCTGCGGGTCGTCGAATACCTGTTCCAGGTCGTTGATCGGGCCGCCCGGCACGCCGGCTTCCTCCAGCGCCGTCAGCAGCGGGCCGCGCTCGCGGCCGGCGATCAGTCCGGCCAGCAGCGGCACCAGCGTCTCGCGTTGAGCGACGCGCGCCGGGTTGGTGGCGAAGCGTTCATCGTCGGCCAGTTCCGGCCGGCCGAGGATCGCGGCCAGCTTGCGGAACTGGCCGTCGTTGCCGACCGCGACGATCAAATGGCCGTCGGCGGCGGCGAAGGTCTGGTAGGGCACGATGTTCGGATGCGCGTTGCCCCAGCGCGCCGGCGCCGTGCCGCTGGCGAGGAAATTGGTGCCCATGTTGGCCAGCATCGCCACCTGCACATCCAAGAGCGCCATGTCGATGTACTGGCCTTCACCGGTACGGTCGCGGTGCGTCAGCGCCGCCAGCACGGCGACGGTCGCGTACATGCCGGTCATCAGATCGGCGACGGCGACGCCGGCCTTCTGAGGGCCGCCGCCCGGCAGGCCGTCGCGCTCGCCGGTGATCGACATGAAGCCGCCGATGCCCTGCACGATGAAGTCATAGCCGGCGCGCGGCGCGTACGGGCCGTCCTGGCCGAAGCCGGTGATCGAGCAGTACACCAGGTCCGGCTTCTCGCGCTTCAGCGAGGCGTAGTCGAGCCCGTACCTCTTCAACTGCCCGACCTTGTAGTTTTCCAGCACGACGTCGCAGTGGCGCACCAGCTGGCGCACGATGGCCTGCCCCTCGGCGCTGGCGATGTCGAGCGTGACCGAGCGCTTGCCGCGGTTGGCAGCGAGGTAATAGGCCGCTTCCGAAGTGTCGGCGCCGGCGCCGTCGCGCAGGTAGGGCGGGCCCCAGGCGCGCGTGTCGTCGCCGCTGCCGGGACGTTCGACCTTGATCACGTCGGCGCCGAGATCGGCCAGGTTCTGCCCGCACCAGGGGCCGGCCAGCACGCGCGACAAGTCCAGCACGCGGACATGGCCGAGGGATTTTTTGAGCGCGAAATCGTTCATTGGCACAGGCGTCGTCGAGTCGGGAACGGGCACCGATTATCGCATCCGGGGCCGGCCGCGGCTGGCCGAAAGTTTCCTTTATGATGCGGAAATTCCCTCTTGCCGGAGCATTCCCATGTGGCCTTATCCGAAAGTCCTCGCGCACCGCGGCGGCGGCATCCTGGCGCCGGAAAACACGCTGGCCGGCATCCGCGCCGGCCTCGAGCGCGGCTTCCACGCGATCGAATTCGACGTCATGCTGGCGCGCGACGAAGTGCCGATCCTGATGCACGATCCGCAGCTCGGGCGCACCGTGGCCGGCTCCGGCCCGGTATCGGACTACAGTGCGCACGAGCTGGCGGCGATGGATGCCGGCTCCTGGCTGGATGCCCGCTACGGCGGCGAGCCGGTGCCTGCCTTGCGCGAGGTGATCGAATTCTGCGTCGCCAACCGCATCTGGATGAACATCGAGATCAAGCCGGCGCCCGGCTTCGAGGAAGCCACCGGGCGGCAGGCGGCGCGCCTGGTGCGCACGCTGTTCGCGCGCCAGATCGAGGCCGGACCCGCCGCGCCCGAATCCGCGCCGGATCCCGGCGAGGTGCCGCTGCCGCTGTTTTCGTCGTTCAGCGCGGTGGCGTTGCGGGCGGCGGCCGAGGAAGCGCCGGAAATCCCGCGCGGCTGCCTGCTGGACGTGGTGCCGGCCGATTGGGAGGAGCGGCTGCAGGACATGGGCGCGATCGCGCTGCACACCAACCACAAGCACCTGCAGCCGGAGCAGGCGCGCGCGGTCAAGGACGCCGGCTACGGGCTGATGTGCTACACCGTCAACGACCCGGCGCGTGCGCGCGACCTGCTGGAGTGGGGCGTGGACGCGTTCTGCACCGACCGGATCGATCTTTTCAGTCCCGATTTCGGCAGCCGCCGCGCCTGAAACGCCCGCCGCGGGCGGCTTTCCGCCGCCGGGGGCGGCAATCCATTCACGTATAATCGAGGGTTTGCGACACCCTCGTTTTCCTTGGCCAAAGAACATGAAATCTGCTGAAATCCGCGACAAATTCCTGAAATTCTTCGAATCGAAGGGCCACACCATCGTCCGTTCGGCAAGCCTGGTGCCGGGCAACGACCCGACGCTCCTGTTCACCAATTCCGGCATGGTGCAGTTCAAGGACGTGTTCCTCGGCCAGGACCAGCGCAGCTACAGCCGCGCGACCACCGCGCAGCGCTGCGTGCGCGCCGGCGGCAAGCACAACGACCTGGAAAACGTCGGCTATACCGCGCGCCACCATACGTTTTTTGAAATGCTCGGCAACTTCTCGTTCGGCGACTATTTCAAGAAGGATGCGATCCACTACGCCTGGGAATTGCTGACCGGCGTCTATGGCCTGCCCAAGGACAAGCTGTGGGTCACGGTGTACCAGGAGGACGACGAAGCCTACGCGATCTGGCGCGACGAGATCGGCGTGCCGGCCGAACGCATCGTGCGCATCGGCGACAACAAGGGTGCGCGCTACGCCTCCGACAATTTCTGGCAGATGGCCGACACCGGTCCCTGCGGTCCGTGCTCGGAAATCTTCTACGACCACGGCGCGGACGTCTGGGGCGGGCCGCCGGGTTCGGCCGAGGAGGACGGCGACCGCTACATCGAAATCTGGAACCTGGTGTTCATGCAGTTCAACCGCGACGAGGCCGGCGTGCTGCACCCGCTGCCGCGTCCCTGCGTCGATACCGGCATGGGGCTGGAACGGATCGCCGCAGTGCTGCAGCATGTGCATTCCAACTATGAAATCGACCTGTTCCAGCACCTGATCAAGGCGGCCGCGCGCGAAACCGGCTGTGCCGATCTGGCCAACAATTCGCTGAAGGTGATCGCCGACCATATCCGCGCCTGCTCATTCCTGATCGTCGACGGCGTCATCCCCGGCAACGAGGGACGTGGCTACGTGCTGCGCCGGATCGTCCGCCGCGCGCTGCGGCACGGCCACAAGCTGGGCCAGGCCAAGCCGTTCTTCTACAAGCTGGTGGCCGACCTGGTGCGCGAAATGGGCGGCGCCTATCCGGAACTGGCCGAGGCGCAGGCGCGCGTCGAGCAGGTGCTGAAGCAGGAAGAGGAGCGCTTCGGCGAAACGCTGGAGCACGGCATGAAGATCCTCGAAGCGGAACTGGCGCAGGGCGGCGGCAAGACGCTGTCCGGCGAAGTCGCCTTCACGCTGTACGATACCTACGGCTTCCCGCTCGATCTGACCGCCGACATCTGCCGCGAGCGCGGCATCGAGATCGACAGCGCCGGCTTCGACGCCGCGATGGAGCGGCAGAAGCAGCAGGCGCGCGCCGCCGGCAAGTTCAAGAGCCACGCCGCGCTCGAATACGGCGGTGCCAAGACTCGCTTCGTCGGCTACGACACGCTGGCGCAGGAAGGTCGGGTGGTGGCGCTGTACGTCGGCGGCAGCGCGGTGCAGAAGATCGAGGCCGGGCAGGAAGCGATCGTGGTGCTCGACACCACGCCGTTCTACGCGGAATCCGGCGGCCAGGTGGGCGATGCCGGCATCCTGGAAAAGCCGGCCGCCGATGCCGCCCTCACGGCCGCGCGCTTCGTCGTCACCGACACGCAGAAGATCCAGGCCGACGTGTTCGGCCACCATGGCGAACTGACTGCCGGCACGCTGGCGCTCGGCGACACGGTGGCGGCCCAGGTCGATGCCGAGCGGCGCGCACAGACGGTGCGCAACCACTCCGCCACTCACCTGATGCACAAGGCGCTGCGCGAAGTACTCGGCAGCCACGTGGCGCAGAAGGGTTCGCTGGTCGACGCCGACAAGACCCGCTTCGACTTCAGCCACAACGCGCCCTTGTCGGCTGAGCAGATCCGTGATGTCGAGCGGATCGTCAACCGTGAAGTGCTGGCCAACGTCGCCACCGAGGCGAAGCTGATGCCGTACGACGATGCGATCGCCTACGGCGCGATGGCGCTGTTCGGCGAAAAGTACGGCGACGAAGTGCGCGTGCTCGGTATCGGCTCGTCGAAGGAACTGTGCGGCGGCACCCACGTGTCCCGCACCGGTGACATCGGCCTGTTCAAGATCGTCTCCGAAGGCGGGGTCGCCGCCGGCATCCGTCGCGTCGAAGCCGTGACCGGCGAGGCAGCGCTGGAACTGGTGCAGTCGCTGTCGGCGCGCGTGGCCGCCGCCGCCGCCGCGCTGAAGACGCAGCCGGAAGAGCTGCCGCAGCGCATCGGCCAGGTGCAGGACCAAGTGCGCGCGCTGGAGAAGGAGCTGGCGGCGCTGAAATCGAAACTGGCATCCGGCCAGGGCGACGAACTGGCGGCGCAGGCGGTCGACATCAATGGCATCAAGGTGCTGGCGGCGACGCTGGCCGGCGCCGACCTGCCGACGCTGCGCGAAACCATGGACAAGCTGAAGGACAAGCTGAAGTCGGCCGCGATCGTTTTGGCCGCGGTCCACGACGGCAAGGTCAGCCTGATCGCCGGCGTCACCAAGGACGCGACCGCCAAGGTCAAGGCCGGCGAACTGGTCAACTTCGTCGCCCAGCAGGTCGGCGGCAAAGGGGGCGGGCGGCCCGACATGGCACAGGCCGGCGGCACCGATCCGGGCGGCTTGCCGAGTGCACTGGAAGGTGTCGCCAACTGGGTGCGCGAGCGGCTGTAGGAAGCGGCGAAGTTTGGCCGCCTGGACGTCGCGGTCCTGGTTAAGCCAGACGCCGCTGGCGCCATGCGGCCAGCGCCGGCGCTACTTCCGATAGCGCCAGCACCCGCACCGGCAATTCGAGCCGGCGCGCCGGGGTAAAGCAGCCGCCTCCCGCCCAGATTTCCACCGCAGCGGGCAACTCGACGGCAAGCTCGGCCAGCCCGTCGATCGCCTGTTTCTGCGGCATCGCAGCCGAAAACGACAGCGCCACAATATCCGCCCGCTGCGCGCTCGCGGCCTGGGCGATTTCCATCACCGGTGTCTGCACGCCGAGTGAAATGCAGTGCGCCCCTTCCAGGGCAAACATCGCTTCGGCCATCAACAATCCCAGCCCGTGCTGTTCCTGCGGGAAGGTCGTCAGCAGTACGCGCGGTCGCACGTCGTCCTGTGCCCGGTGCTGCAGGATCGGCGAAATGGCGCCACGCAGCAGGCCTTGCACCACTTCCGTGTACAGATGCTCTTCGTGGATAGCGATCTGCCCGCGCGCCCAAAGTTCGCCGACCATCTGCGTCAGCGGCGCAATCATGTCCTCGACAAAAGCCTGCAGTCCGACACGGACTAGGGCGTGCGCCAGGCTGCGCCGCAGCTCTTCGATCCGGTCCGCCATACACATCTCGAGCAAAGGCATCAATTCGGTGTGATCGGCGGCAGCGCCGGTGGTTTTTGCCGCTCCGGCCGCGCTGTCGGCCAATCCCTGCAGTTCGTCGAACTCCAGATGCACCACTTTCCCCGGGCGATGGCCGCTGTCGATCAGGCGCTTCAGCAAGCGCAGCTTGTTGACCTGATCCAGCGGATACACGCGGTCGCCGTTGCTATCGCGCTGGGGCCGCGGAAACCCATAGCGGCGTTCCCATACCCGCAGCGTGTCCTTGCCCAAGCCTGTGTCTCGTTCAACGGCGCTGATCGTATGGGTGGCCGGCGGCGGGATTTCGGGATCTGTCATGTGATGGGGAAAGGCGGTTTGGAGAGCGCAAGAATCGCCAACGGCATCGAGTGGCGGCTTGGACAATTTTAGTGTTTTAAATTGTCTATGACAATCTATTGACATGGGCGGATATCTGGAATATTGTTCCTAAAATTCCTTTTTGTCCTAGACAAAAAGGAATTTGCTTCGACAATTGTTCAAGATTTACGGGACCGGGACATTTCCACCATTGCTCCTGAAACACAAGGGTAATGGCAGCAATGGGGAAGTTTGGAGATGCGGCTTTGGCCGGCGGCCTTACGACGGTTGTCCAGAAATTCGAATCGGGAATGAGTCAAATGAGAATTGCCGTTGTTGGATCCGGGATTTCCGGCTTGTCCTGCGCCTATCGCCTGGCCCAGGCAGAGCATGAGGTGATGCTGTTCGAAGCGAACGACTACTTCGGCGGCCACACCCACACAGTCGATGTGACGCTGGATGGCATCACCCATGGGGTCGACACGGGCTTTTTGGTGTTCAACCATCGTACCTACCCGCAACTGGTGCAGTTGTTCGAGGAACTGGAGGTCGAGACGGCGGCCTCCGACATGTCCTTCTCGGTCAGGCTTCCGTTGGGCGGCGGCATGCTGGAATGGGCCGGCGCCAATCTGGACACGGTTTTTGCGCAGCGCCGGAATCTGCTGAGGCCGCGCTTTCTCGTCATGTTGCGCGACATCCTGCGCTTCAACCGGCAAGCCAGCGCAATCGCTGCGGCACCGGGCGGCTGGGCGTTGCCGCAGATGTCGCTGGGCGCATTTCTGGATCTGCACCGCTACAGCGCCGAGTTTCGTGACTGGTATCTGTTGCCGATGGCGGGATGCATCTGGTCGTGCCCGACCGGACAGATGTTGGCCTTTCCGCTCTCGACCTTCGTCCGGTTCTGCCATAACCACGGGCTGTTGCAGATCAGCGCTCGGCCCCAGTGGCGAACCGTGAAAGGTGGTGCCCGTGGCTACGTCGAGCGCTTGCTGCAGGAAATCCCGAACAAGCGATTGGGGACGCCGGTCGAAACGGTGACCCGCGTGCGACTCGGCTCGCAGCTACAAGTCCGCATCGATACCGCCCGCAGCACTTCATTTCATGATCACGTGGTGCTGGCAAGTCATAGCGACCAGAGTCTGCGGATCTTGAAGGACGCTACTGCCGACGAGCGCGCCGTGCTGGGGGCAATCCGCTATCAGCCCAACCGCGCGGTCCTGCATACCGATGCCAGCCTGCTGCCGCACAACAAGAAGGCATGGTCGGCCTGGAATTATCAAAGTGAAAATGGCAGCGAACCCCGGGTGTGCGTGCATTACCTGATTAACCGGTTGCAGCCGGTGCCGTTTCGCCGGCCGCTGATCGTATCGCTCAACCCGGTGACCGAGCCGGCAGCGACCAGCGTGATCGAGGAGTTCGATTACGCGCATCCGCTGTTCGATGCAGCGGCCATTCGGGCGCAAACCAGGCTGGCGTCGCTACAGGGCAGCCAGAACACCTGGTTTGCCGGTGCCTGGACCGGGTATGGCTTTCACGAAGATGGCTTGAAGTCGGGCCTGGCGGTGGCTGATGCCATTAGCCGGCAGGCCGGGCAGCAATGGCCGACCCGTGCCGCAGCCTGAAAAATGCAGAAATCATGCAAACCGCGCCTCCATCGCCGCAGCTGTGTTTTGGCCAGGTGCGCCACAGCCGGGTGCGCCCGGTGCGGCACGAGTTCGACTATCCCGTGTATTTCCTGCGCCTGCCGTTACGCACCATGCGGCAGGCGTCGTTTGCCACGCGACTGCTGTCGCGCAATCGTTTCAATCTGCTGTCTTTCCATGACAGTGACCATGGTGACGGCAAGCAATCCTTGCTGCGGTGGATCGACGGCTTGTTGCAGGCCGAAGGGATATCGGATGCCGATGGCGAGATCTGGCTGCAGACCTTTCCGCGCGTGCTGGGCTACGTGTTCAACCCGGTGTCGTTCTGGTTTTGTCATCGCGCCGATGGCGAGCTGCGTGCCATCTTGTGTGAAGTCAACAATACCTTCGGTGAGCGCCATGCATACCTGCTGGATAGCGGCGTCCCGATCCCGTATGGCAGTTTGCTGACGGCGCGCAAGGTGTTCCATGTTTCCCCTTTCTGCGCGATCGAAGGCGGCTACCGCTTTCGGTTCATGCGCGCGCTGCGCGGCACCGGTGCGCAAATGAAGGAGCACACGCTGGCGCGGGTCGATCATGTCGATGCGAACGGCCCCGTACTGCTGACCAGCATCACCGGAGTAGCCGAGCCGCTGTCCGACCAGAACGTCCTGAGAGCGTTCTGCGCGTATCCGTTGATGACCTTCGGCGTCATCGCAAGAATTCACTGGCAGGCACTGCAGCTATGGCTGAAGCGCGTGCCATTTTTCAGCAAGCCTCCCTCGCCACCACGGAACGTCAGCAGATGAATACCGAACTGATCAATGCGCCATCACTGGATTTCGACAGGCGCACTCCAGGCCTTCGATCCGCCGCCATCCCTTCTTCAATGAAATTGCTGCTACGGCTGCTGCAAAAGCTGCAGTTCGGCACGCTGTGGCTTGGCTTGCCGGATGGCGCAGTGCTCCAGTTCGGGCATGGCACGCCAGCGGTTGGCTTGAATCTGCGCAACTGGAAGCTGGCCGCAGCGGTATTGAAATCGGGCGACATCGGTTTCGCCGAAACCTACATCAACGGCGATTGGGACAGCGACGATCTGCCGGCTCTGATGGAACTGTTGAGCCGCAACCGCGCGACGGTGGAAAAGCTGATTTACGGCAGCTGGTGGGGTGGCCTGCTGTATCGGTTGAGGCACCTGGCCCATCGCAATACCCGCTCGCGCAGCCGAAAAAACATTCATGCCCATTACGACATCGGCAACGATTTCTATCAATTGTGGCTAGACCCGTCGATGACTTATTCCAGCGGCTGGTGGGCGGACCAGCAGGAGCTGTCGCTGGAGCAGGCGCAGGCCAGCAAGTATCGCCGCGTACTGGAGCAGCTACAGGTGGCACCCGGTGCGAAGCTGCTGGAAATCGGTTGCGGCTGGGGCGGTTTTGCCGAATTTGCCGCCTCGCACGCCACGGCCCATGTCACCGGGCTGACGCTGTCGACCGAGCAATTGCAGTTTGCCCGGCAGCGCATGGCGGCGGCGGGATTGGCGGCCAATGCCGAGTTGCGCCTGCAAGACTATCGCGATGTCCATGGCGGCTTCGATGGCATTGCGTCCATCGAGATGTTCGAGGCGGTGGGAGAGGCGTACTGGCCCAGTTATTTCGAATGCATTGTGCGCAATTTGAAGTCCGGTGGGCGCGCCTGCATCCAGTCGATCGTGATCGACGATGCGTTGTTTGCGCGCTACCGCAAGGGCACCGATTTCATTCAGCAATATATTTTCCCGGGCGGCATGCTGCCGTCTCCCTCGGCTTTTCGGCAACAGGCCAGGCAGCATGGGCTGCAAGTGGTCGATGAACTTGCCTTTGGCGCCGGCTATGGCCGCTCGCTGGCACTGTGGCGTGCCGCCTTTCACGCGCGCCTGGCGGAGATTCGGGCGCTCGGCTTCGATCAGCGCTTTCTGCGTATCTGGGATTTCTATCTGGCGTATTGCGAGGCCGGGTTTCGCGCCGGCAGCGTTGACGTCATGCAGTTCACGCTGCTCAAGCCATGAGAGGCGCGGCCATGTTGCGCGGTGCTTCGGCATGGGGGCCGGCATCGGCTCTGATCGGCACGCTGGCGCTGATAGCCTGTTGCAGTGCCAAGGCGGCGGTCGAGGCGCCACCGCCGGTGCAGCGCGAAATCGAGCAGGCCAGGCTAGCTGGAGAGGGCGAGTTCCGCTGGTTCGGATTGAGTATCTATCGGGCACGGCTGTGGGTGGGCCGGGCCGGTTATCGCGCCGAGGTCCCGGCCGGCAGCAAATTCGCGCTCGAGTTGCGCTATGCGCGGGCGCTGGAGGGCGCCCGCATCGCGCGCAGCAGCGAGGAACAGATGCGCGCACTGGGGTTGGGTAGCGCAGCCCAGCGTGCCGCGTGGCTGGCTCGAATGACGGAGCTGTTTCCGGACGTGCAGGCCGACACCCGCATCGTGGGCGTTCATCTCCCACAGCTTGGCGCGCGCTTTTACCTGAACGGGAAATTGCTGGGAGAAGTGGCGGACCCGGATTTTGGCCGAGCCTTCTTTGCCATCTGGCTCGACCCGAAAACCAGCGCGCCGGATTTGCGCGATGCCTTGCTGCAGAACGTGGCGCCACTGGAATGACAGCGCCATGACAGCGTTGACGCGAACCGACTTGCTGACGTACGGCCTGTTTGGCTTGCCGCTGGCGCTGGTGGCATTGCCCATCTATGTCTATGTGCCGCCATTCTATGCGGAGCGCTTTGGGCTGTCGTTGACGGCGATCGGTGCGGCGCTGCTGGCCACACGCCTGTTCGACGCCTTGATCGATCCGGCCATTGGCCTGTGGGTCGATCGCGTCCGGACCCGGATCGGCTATCACGGCGCGATCCTGCTGGCGTTGCCGGCATTGGCGCTCGGCTTTGTCGCGGTGTTTCAGCCGCTCGCCTGGGCAGACCGGTATCCGCGCGCCTGGTTCGTGCTGGCGCTGGCACTGGTGTATCTGGGCTTTAGTCTGGCCAGTATTGCCTATCAAAGCTGGGGCGCGGCGCTTACCCAGGCACGCGCGCAGCGTTCACGTGTCACCGCCGCGCGGGAAGCCTTCGGCCTGGCCGGAGTGGTGCTGGCGGCCGCGATACCGGGATGGATCGGCATGGACTGGTTGCCGTCCCTGTTTGTGGCGGCGCTGATCCTTGGCGCCGTGGTCTTGTTGCGAATTGCGGCGCGGCCGCCGGCCGGCGCGCACGCTGCGCATTCGAGCCCGGTGATGGCGTCGCTGCTGGTGCCGCTGCGCGAACGCCAGTTTCGCTGGCTGTTCTGGGTATTCCTGCTCAACGGCATCGCCGCCGCGATTCCGGCCACGCTATTCGTTTTTTTCGTTCAGGACCAATTGCAGGTGAGCTCTCCACCGGGGCTGTTTCTGGTGCTGTATTTCGTTGCGGCGGCGGCCTCGGTGCCATTCTGGGCGGCGCTGGCGCGGCGGCTGGGAGAGGCGCGTGCCTGGCTGTTCGGCATGCTGCTGGCGATTGCGGCGTTCGCCTGGGCTTATGGTTTGTCGGCCGGCGATGGCGCAGCGTTTGTCGCGATCTGCATTGCTTCCGGACTGGCACTGGGTGCTGATCTGGTGTTGCCGCCGGCACTGCTGGCGGCGGTGATCGCCCAGGCCGGCCATGCCGGCTGGCGCGAGGGATGCTACTTCGGTGTCTGGAACTGGGCCACCAAGATGAACCTGGCGCTGGCCGCGGGCGTGTCGCTGCCGTTGCTGGAGCGTCTGGGGTATGTGCCGGGGATACGGGAACCAGGCGGGCTGCAGGCCCTTAGCCTGGCCTATGCCTTATTGCCTTGCCTGTTGAAACTGGCCGCTGCAGCGCTGCTGTGGCGTGCTCCGTTGCGCCACTTGTAGATTTTTGGGGGAACATCATGCGTTACTTGAGGTCGCTGCTGGTTTCGTTGTGTGTATTGCTGATCGCCGGTTGCGCCAGCCCGGTCGCGCCATCGCATTACGCCGGGCAGCAGCCGGTGCTGGACCTGCAGCAGTATTTCAACGGTACGCTGGATGCATGGGGCATGTTCCAGGATCGCTCCGGCACGGTCATCAAGCGCTTCACGGTCGTCATGAAGTGTCATTGGGACGGCGACGTCGGTACGCTGGATGAGGATTTCACCTATTCCGACGGCACCCGGCAACAGCGCGTCTGGACCTTGCGCAAGACTGGCCCCAATCGCTTTATCGGCACCGCGCCGGATGTGGTAGGTGAAGCGGTCGGCGAGACGGCCGGCAACGCGCTGCGCTGGAACTATGTGCTGGCACTGCCGGTGGACGGCCGCGTATATCACGTCAATTTCGCCGACTGGATGTTCCTGATGGATCAGCGGGTGATGTTGAACCGCGCCGAGATGAGCAAGTTCGGCGTCTCGCTGGGCGCCGTCACACTGGCGTTTGTCAAACGTCCCTGACGCCGGGGAAATTCGATGGCGATGAATCGCGTAATCCGGGATTGGACTGGCAGACGGGTCTGGGTGATCGGCGCCTCGACCGGTATCGGCGCCGAGACCGCGCGCCTGCTGCTGGCCAAGGGTGCCCGGGTGGCGCTGTCAGCGCGCCGTCCCGAGTTGCTGCACGCCGTCGCCGACCGGCATCCGTCGGCGCTGGTGCTGCCGGCCGATATCACCCGGCCGGCCTCGCTGGCGGCGGCGCAAGAAGCGATTTGCGTGCAGTGGCAAACCATTGATCTGGTGCTGATCGTGGCCGGCTCCTACAACGAAATGCGGGCCGAGAATTTCGACCTGGCAGCCGCCCACCGTTTGATCGACTTGAACCTGTGCGGGGTCTTCAATTGCCTGGCGCCGGTGCTGCCGTTGTTGCTGCGCCAGTGCAGCGGCGCCGTCGGCATCGTCGCATCGTCGGCCGGCTTCAGCGGTCTGCCCAGGGCCCTGGTCTATGGTCCGACCAAGGCGGCATTGATCAATCTGGCCGAGTCGCTGTACCTGGACTTGCGGCCGCGCGGAATCGGGGTATATCTGATTAACCCTGGCTTCGTCGAGACGCCGCTCACCGCGGGCAATGATTTCCCGATGCCGGCATTGATCACCGCTGCTGCTGCCGCCCGCCAGTTGGTGCAGGGTATCGAAGCGGGCCAGTTCCATATCCATTTTCCACGGCGCTTCACCAACTGGCTGCGCCTGGCGCGGCTGCTGCCGTATTCGCTGTATTTTCGGCTGGTACACAAGGTTACCGGGCTATGACCCATTTACAGGATCTGCAGCAGGTGGTGGCGTTTTACCAGTCGCTCACCATGGATACGGTGGAGCAGGTGCGCCTGCTGTACGCGCCCGATGCCTATTTCAAGGACCCGTTCAACGAGGTGCGCGGCCACGACGCGATTGCCGCCATTTTTCGGCACATGTTTGCCCAGGTGGAGGTCCCGCGCTTCGTTGTGACCGAACAGATCCTGCAGGACGAAAGCGCTTTGTTGACCTGGAATTTTTATTTCAGGATGAAACGCTTTGATCGTGCCGAGCAATGCATTCGCGGCGCCAGCCATCTGCATTTTGCCGAAAACGGGCAAGTCTGCTTTCATCGCGATTACTGGGATGCCGCCGAGGAGCTGTATGAAAAACTGCCGCTGCTCGGCAGCCTGATGCGATGGCTGAAACGCGCCGCCCGAACTTGAAACCTGTTTTATCGTTGGCCGAAGGGTGTGGAGTATATCCAATATCGGAGCGTTTTTCCTGCGGGATAGGGGTGTGTAGAGGGGAGTATATGAAGAGGTCGGTACGCCGCGGTGGCCGATCTCGCTTCGCGGCCGCTCACGTCAGCCAGTACTGCCAGCCGAAAAACATTCCCAGTCCGGCGCCGATCGTCAGCAGCGCATGGCGCGTGGCAGCGCACACCAACACCGCGACGATCGCCGCCACCAGCTGCGGATTGCGCCAGGAAAGCTCGATGCCGCCGCCATGCGGCGCCAGCACCATCGGCACGATGATCGCGGTCAACACCGTGACCGGCACGAAGCCGAGCGCCTGCCGTGCCAGCGGCGAAAACGTCACCCGTTCGCCGAGCAGGAAGATGACGGCCTTGACCAGCACCGTGATGGCGGCCATGCCGAGGATCGTGACGGTGGCGATCATGCGCGCACCTTGCGCGGCTGGTGGCGCGCCAGCCAGCGCGACGCCAGGAGGCCGACGCCGATGCCGAGTCCGACCGCGGCCAGCAGGCCGAGCTTGTACGGCCAGTCCTTCAGCAGATAGCCGGTGCAGCCGGCCGCCAGTGCTGCCAGCAGCTGCGGCGCGGTGAACAGCTGCGGCACGATGATGGCGATGAAGGTCGCCACCATCGCGAAATCCAGCCCGAGCGTCTGCAGCTGCGGGAAGATGGCGCCGAACAGGATGCCGACCAGGGTCCAGGCCTGCCAGTTCAGGTACATCGACAATCCGGAGCCGAGGAAATACCAGTGGCCGAGCGGTGTTTCCGGATGGCGCCGGTAATAGCTGTCCATCACCGCGAAGGTTTCGTCGGTCAGCAGGAAGCCGAGCAGCCAGCGCCAGCGCCGCGGCAAGTGGTGCACGCGCGGCAGCAGCGTGGCCGCGTACAGCATGTGGCGCAGGTTGACGATGAAGGTGGCGAACCAGATCACCAGCATGCCGGTGCCGGTCGCCATCAGTCCGGCGGCGATGAACTGGCTGGAACCGGCGAACACGCCGAGCGACATCAGTTGGCCCTGCCAGCCGGCCAGCTGCGCCGGCGCCACCAGCGTGCCGAAGATCAGGCCGAACGGCGCGGCGCCGACGATCATCGGCAGGGTGTCGCGGGCGCCGGCGGCCAAGCTGGAGAGGCGGGAAGAAGACGGCATGCGGTCATGGCGGCGGCGCGGGCCGCATCGTGCGAATTGAGCTGAATCCGGAAAAACCAACCGGCCTGGACGCGGGTTGCGCATCAGGCCGGTGGTGGTTTGGCTGCCGTATTTTACTTCGCGATCTCCAGCAGCATCTGGTTCAGCCGCTTGACGAATCCGGCCGGATCGACCAGCGTGCCGCCCTCGGCCAGCATCGCCTGGTCGAACAGGATGCGCGCCCAGTCGTCGAACTTGGCCTGCTCGCCCTTCAGTCGCTGCACCAGCGGATGGTCCGGGTTGATTTCGAGGATGGGCTTGGATTCCGGCGCGTTCTGTCCAGCCGCCTTCAGCATCCGCACCAGGTTGCCGGACAGCTCGTTCTCGTCGGCCACCAGGCAGGCAGGCGAATCGGTCAGGCGGAAGGTCACGCGCACGTCCTTGGCCTGTTCGGCCAGCGCCGTCTTCATCCGCTCCACCAGGTCCTTGTACTGGGCCTCGGTTTCCTCGTGCTGCTTCTTTTCCGCCTCGTCTTCCAGCTTGCCGAGGTCGAGGTCGCCCTTGGCCACCGACACCAGTTCCTTGCCGTCGAAATCCGGCAGGAAGGACAGCATCCATTCGTCGACGCGGTCGGTCAACAACAGTACCTCGATGCCCTTCTTGGCGAAGATTTCCAGGTGCGGGCTGTTTCTGGCCGCCGCATACGATTCGGCGGTGACGTAATAGATCTTGTCCTGGCCTTCCTTCATGCGGCCGAGGTAGTCGGCGAACGACACGTTCTGTACGTCGGAATCGTTATGCGTGGAGGCGAAGCGCAACAGCTTGGCGATGCGCTCCTTGTTGACGTGGTCCTCGCCGATGCCTTCCTTCAGCACCTGGCCGAATTCCTTCCAGAAGGTCGCGTACTTGTCTTTCTGTTCCTGCTCGTCGCCGTTGGCCAGTTCTTCCAGCATGCCCAGCACGCGCTTGGTCGAGCCTTCGCGGATCACCTTGACGTCGCGCGACTCCTGCAGGATTTCGCGCGACACGTTCAGCGGCAGGTCGGCCGAATCGATCACGCCCTTCACAAACCGCAGGTAGACCGGCATCAATTGCTCGGCATCGTCCATGATGAACACGCGCTTGACGTACAGCCGGATGCCGCCGCGCTTGTTGCGGTCCCACAGGTCGAACGGCGCGCGCGCCGGGATGTACAACAGCTGCGTGTATTCGCTGCGGCCTTCGACCCGGTTGTGGGTGTGGATCAGCGGGTCCTGGAAATCGTGCGAGACGTGCTTGTAGAACTCGTTGTACTGCTCCGGCGTGATGTCGGACTTGCTGCGCGCCCACAGGGCGCCGGCCTGGTTGACGGTCTCGAATTCATCCTTGACGACGGTTTCCTTCTTTTCCTCGTCCCACTCTTCCTTCTTCATCTGGATCGGCAGCGAGATGTGGTCGGAATACTTGCGGATGATCGATTTCAGCTTCCACGACGACAGGAATTCGTCCTCGCCTTCGCGCAGGTGCAGCGTGATGTCGGTACCGCGTGCCGGCTTGTCGATCGCTTCCACGGTGAAGTCGCCGGCACCTTCCGATTCCCAGCGCACGCCGTCGGCCG
>JBAUJK010000388.1:0-7327 GCA_049683695.1 Burkholderiaceae bacterium | reverse complement strand
GGATGCGGCGGCCAGCCAGCGCGACGCCGGCATTGCCGGCGATGTCGGCCACCAGCCCGACGCCGTCGGTATTGTCGCCGGCGATCCGGCCGCCCTCGAAGCTGAGCGTGTTGACGGCACCGGCGGCGCGCGCCCGCTCCGACAACGTATCGGCCAGCTCGAACGCTTCCAGCTTGAACGGCACCGTGACGTTGGCGCCGCGCCCGCCGGCGGCGATGAAGTCGCGCACGCTGGCCGCGAAGCCGTCCAGCGGCGCCGCCAGCCGCTCGTACACGAGCTGCTGGCCGGTCTGGGCGGCGAAGCGGGCGTGGATCTCGGGCGACTTGCTGTGCGCCACCGGCTGCCCGATCACCACGTAACGGTCGATGCCCATCGCCTAGCCTCCCCGCAGATCGGCCTTCAGCGCTTCGTCGCGCGTGAAGTTGAAACGGGTGATGACTTCCCAGACGTCGTCCTTGCCGGAACTGCGCATGTTGGCCGGGAAGCGGCCGAACGGCGCGGCGCGGGCGACGATCCTCAAGGCCGCCTGGTCCAGCGCCGGGTTACCGGACGAGCGCTCGACGCGCGGGCCGCCTTCCTGCTGGTACAGCGTGCCGTCCTGGTAGATCGGGATGTACAGCACCAGCTCGCCGTACAGCTTCTTGCCGTTATGCTGCGGGAAATTCAACGTGCCGATCTTTTCGATGCGGTCCTGCAGCGACTTGTAATACATCGCATAACCGACTTCGCGCGTGCTGGCGGTGATCTGGGTCTTTTTCGGCCGCTTGTTGTAGTCCTCGATGTTTTTGGCGATCTCGGCTTCCATCCGCGCGATCGCCTGCGCGCTGTCGATCGCGTCGACGCCGTGTGGCTGCGGCGGCGCCGCTTGCGGTTGCTGCGCGGCCGGCGCGGTTTTCAGGTCGGCATTGGCGGCCAGGCTTTGCAGCAGCTTCTTCTGGCTCTGTTCCAGTTCGGCCACGCGCCGCTGCGCCTTTTTGGCATTGTCGCCGTTTTCGCTCTTGCGCAGGTCCGGCAGCGGCGACTTGGCGCGCCCCTGCTCGGCGTTGCCGCCGCCGTCGAGGTTGGCCTGCGCCAGCGCGTCCGCCTTCAGCGGCGCCTTGTCGTGGCGGGCATTCACCAGGATCACTTCCAGCCCGGGATCGAACGGCTGCTGGCGGCGTTCCGGCACCGAAAAGCGCACGGCCAACAGCGCGCCGTGGGCGAGCAGCGAAAAGGCGATCGCGATCGCCAGGATACGATTTTGCGGAAGCAGTTTCACGCGGCCGGGGCGTTTCAGCAGGACAACGGGAAAGGCGATTCTACGTCAAGCGGCGCCGGCCGCGGACGGCAAACGGCGCCTCATTGCGGTGCCGATCCATCCGGCTGCTCCTGCGGCGGCACGGCGGTGGCCTCGGCTTCCGGCACCGGTGCGGTTTCCAACTCGGCGACGTCGGGCTCGGCGTCCAGCACGAAGTCCGGCGCCGGCGCCGCCTCCACTTCGTGCAGGCGCGCCTCGACGCTGAGGTCGACCTCGTCCCAGCGCAGCAGGTCGAGCTTGACCTGGGTGCCGCGCGCCAGTTCCGGCATGCCGGGCAGCTTGATTACCAGCGGGATCTCGGTCAGGCGCAGGATTTCCTCCTTCAGCACCACCGCGTCGACGCGCTGCGGCTGCCCGCCGTCCTGCGGCTGGCGCTGGTCGAGCCAGCGCAGGCACCAGTAGCGCTCCATCGTCGACTGGAAGTCGGCGTAGCCGGCGTACACGCCTTCGAAGGCGGACACGATCGCATACAGGTCGGCATCGCGCTGGCGGAACGGCGCCGCCAGCGGCGCGGCGACGCCGTGCTCGACGCAGGCCAGCAGCTGCCACTGGTTCAGCAGGTCGGGGTAGCGCCGCAGCGGCGAGGTGCCCCATATATATTGGTCGACGCCCAGGCCCTGGTGCGGCGCCGCGTGCGTCACCATCCGCACCTGCATGCGCGCGGCCCAGCCGCCGGAACCGCCCTGGGCGCGGTAGATGCCGGGCACGCCGTGCTCCTGCAGCAGCTTGCCCCAGGTGCTGTTGGCGAAGATCATCAGCTCGGCGACGATCTTGTCGAGCGGTGCGCCGCGCTTGCGGCGCTCGATCGTCACCACGCCGTCGTCGACGTGGAAGCTGAAGTCGACCCGGTTGGTCTGCTCCGGCCGCAGGCCGAAGGCTTCGCGCTTGGCCATGCGCGCCTGTTCCAGCACCTGCGCCCATTGCCACAGGAGCGCCAGATCCTCGCGATGCGGATAATCGCCGCCGCCGTTTGCCAGCGCTTCCTCGGTGACTTGCGTATCGAGGTCGTTGTGGCGCAGGTTGCTGACGATGGTCACCGCCTCGGTGCGGGTTTCGGTGGCTGCCACCGACCAGTCGGCCGGATCGACCAGCGCGTACAGCGACAGCGCCGGACAGGTCTTGCCGGCGGCCAGCGTGTAGGCGTCGATCACGTCGTCCGGCAGCATCGTGATCTTGGTGCCGGGCGCGTACACGGTCGACATGCGCGCGCGCGCCACCGCGTCGAGCGCATCGCCGGGCCGGATGCCGAGGCCCGGTGCGGCGATGTGGATGCCGATCCGCAGCCTGCCGTCGGCCTCGCGCGTGATCGAAAACGCATCGTCGATCTCGGTGGTGCTGGCGTCGTCGATCGAGAAGGCCTGCACCGCAGCCTGCGGCAGCGCCGGAGGCACCGGCACCGGCAGCGGCGGGAAGCCCTGGCCCTTCGGAAAATATTCGAACAGGAAGCGCGCGCTATGCAGTTCCTCGGCCGAGGCGATGCCGCCGGTGGCCAGCATCAGCGCCGCCGGCTGCGTCTGCAGTTCGTGGCAGGCTGCCTCCAGCGCCTTGTATTCGATGCCGTTCTTGTCCGGCTTGAACAGCAGCTGGCGCGCCATCGCGCGCATCGGTTCCGGCAGTTGGCCTTCCTTCAGCTGGCGCACGTAGTCGGCCTGCACCAGCGCCTGCTGGCGCTTTTTCTCGATGCCGGCCAGCGCCGCCTTCAGCGCCGCTTCCGGCGCCGCCTTGTAGCGCCCCTTGCCCTTCTTGTAGAAATAGATCGGCGCGCCGTGCAGCCGCATCAGCAGGCCGGCGGCTTCCTGCGGCTCGGGCGCGTGGCCGAAGTATTCGCCACCCAGCTCGGCGAAGCCGAACTCGTCCTGTCCCGCCACTTCCCACAGGAAGTCGAGATCGATCTCCTCGGCCAGCGCCTGCGCCTGGGCCAGCAGTTGTTCCGGTTGCGGCTGGGCGAACTGCAGCAGCACGTCGCGCGCACGCACCTTGCTGCGCTTGCCGGACGGCAGCTCGACCTGGTACGCCTCGCCCTGCTGGGACAGGACCGCGGCGGCCTTGAAATCGCCGGATTCTTCAAAAAATAGATTCATCGACTGCGCTATCGTTGACGGGCGGCGCCGCCTTGGCGCCTATCCCCGGAGTATGTTGTAAAAATGTCCTGTTTACGCCCGACATAGAAGGCCATGCCGGGGAGTATATGCGACGGCCGGTTCAGGGATCGGGTACCGGCGCACCGGCGTCGCAAAACGCCAGCACTTCGTCCAGATACTGCGCGAAATCCGACAGCCCGTGGTCGCTGCCGTCGATCACGCGCTGGCGCGCGCCCGGGTAGTGCGCCACCATCTGGCGCCAGTCCAGCACTTCGTCGCCGGTCGCCGCCAGGAGGAAATAACGTTCCGGCGCGCTGATTTCCGGTACCGCCAGCGCCCGCAATTCGTCCAGGTATTCGGCCTTGAATTCGAACGGCGCGCCGGAATGCCATTCGGTGGTCACGCCGACATACTTTTCGAGATCGGCCGGCGGCGCCACCGCCGGGTTCAGCAGCACCGCGCGGCAGCCGAGGCGCTCGGCCAGCCAGGTGGCGTAATAGCCGCCCAGCGACGAGCCGATCAGCGCCAGCCGCTCCGGCGCGCAATCCGATACCAGCCGCTCGGCCAGCGCCACCGCTGCCGCCGGCGACGCCGGCAGTTGCGGGCACAGGTAGTCGGCGCCGCGCCCGCGCGCGCGCAGCCGCTCGCCGATCAGGCGCGCCTTGAACGATTGCGGCGACGAACGAAAACCGTGCAGGTACAGGATCATCGGGCCAGCGCGTCGAGGATTTTCTGGTGCACGCCGCCGAAGCCGCCGTTGCTCATCACCAGGATATGGTCGCCGGCACGCGCCGCCTGCGCCACCGCCGCCACCAGCGCCGCCAGGTCGGAGTGAGCGGACGCCCGCGCGCCAAGCGGCGCCAGCGCTGCGCCTAAATCCCAGCCGAGGGCGTCACGGCCGCTCCCTTCGACGCCATAGCCGAACACCAGGTCGGCGTCGGCCAGGCTCGGCGCCAGCGCCGCCTTCATCGCTCCCAGCTTCATCGTGTTCGAGCGCGGTTCCAGCACCGCCAGGATGCGCGCGTCGCCGACTTTCTGCCGCAGCCCGGCGACGGTGGTGGCGATCGCGGTCGGATGATGGGCGAAATCGTCGTAGACGCTGACACCGCCGACGCTGCCGCGCAATTCCATGCGCCGCTTGACGTTGTTAAAGCGCGCCAGCGCCTCGGCGGCACGCGCCGGCGCCACGCCGACGTGGCGCGCGGCGGCGATCGCCGCCAGCGCGTTGCACCGGTTGTGCTCGCCCAAGAGCATCCAGCGCACCGTGCCCTGCGCCTGGCCGCGCAGCAGCACGTCGAAGCCGCCGTCCGGCTGCAGCGGCCCGAGCGCCCAGTCGGCATCGGCGCCAAACCATTCCAGCTCGCTCCAGCAACCGCGCGCCAGCACGCGTCGCAACGCTTCCTCGTCGCCGTTGACCAGCAGCCGGCCGATGCCGGGCACGGTGCGCACCAGGTGGTGGAACTGGGTTTCGATCGCCGCCAGGTCGGGGAAGATGTCGGCGTGGTCGTATTCGAGATTGTTCAGGATCGCGGTGCGCGCGCGGTAGTGGACGAATTTGCTGCGCTTGTCGAAGAACGCGGTGTCGTATTCGTCGGCTTCGATCACGAAGAATTCCGAACCGGCGCCGGGCAGGCGCGCCGACGCGCCGAAATTCAGCGGCACGCCGCCAATCAGGAAACCGGGTGCGTAGCCGGCGTCCTCGAGGATCCAGGCCAGCATCGATGCCGTGGTGGTCTTGCCATGGGTGCCGGCCACCGCCAGTACCCACTTGTCCTGCAGGATATGCTGGCCGATCCATTGCGGGCCGGAAACGTAGGGCAAGCCGCGGTTCAGGATTTCCTCCATCAGCGGATTGCCGCGCGACACCACGTTGCCGACCACGAACAGGTCCGGCCGCAAATCGACCTGGGCCGGATCGAAACCTTCGATCAGCTCGATGCCCTGCGCCTGCAATTGCGTGCTCATCGGCGGATAGACGTTGCTGTCGCAGCCGGTGACCCGGTGTCCGGCATCGCGGGCCAGCAGCGCCAGACCGCCCATGAAAGTGCCGCAGACGCCGAGGATGTGGATATGCATTGTAGAATTCCGGGGATGAGGAAACGCTGCGCCGACCGATGGCGTGCGGCCGGGCCGCGCGGGCCGGCGCAGCCACGATTTTACCCGAGCGGCCGCCGCCGAACCGGCCGACTTGCAAAGAGCGGGCGATGAACGCAGAAACCCCTATCGAAAGCTTGCGCGCCGAAATCGCCGCCGGCGCCGCGCGCCTGATTGCCGAGGACGGCGCCGACTACGCCAGCGCCAAGCGCAAGAGCGCGCGCCAGGTGCTCGGCGACACCCGTATCCGCGGCGATGTCATGCCGGACAATGCGCAGGTCGAGGAAGAAGTCCGGCGCTACAACGAACTGTTTCTGGCCGACAGCCAGCCGGCGCGGCTGCTGAAGCTGCGCCGGCTGGCACTGGAATGGATGGAACGGCTGGCACGCTTCCGTCCCTATCTGACCGGCGCCGTGCAGAACGGCACCGCCGGCGAACATTCCGATATCTATCTGCAGCTTTTTCCCGATAACGGCAAGGAAGTCGCGATGTTCTTGCTGGATCAGCGGGTCAACTTCGAAGTATCCGAAACGCCGCACTTCAACGGCCATTCGGACGCGGTGGAAACGCTCAGCTTCCTGGCCCAGGGCGAAGGCCTGCACCTGGCGCTGTACGAACCGGACGACCTGCGCAGCGCCGCCCGCAGTGGCTCCGGCCGCAAAATCGCGCGCTGCGACACCGACGCGCTGCGCCATCTGATCGAGGAAACTGAAAATCCATGAAAAAAAGCCAACTCGCGCTGCTGGTGGTGGTCGGCGCGCTGTGCGCCGGCGCCGGCATGTACTTCAGCGCCAGCCGCTTCGCGCCGGTGGCAGCCCAGCCGGCTGCCGTTGCCAGCCTGTACGGCCAGACGCTGCCGGACGCCGGCGGCGCGCCGCAGCCGCTGTCGCAGTGGCGCGGCAAGAATCTCGTCGTGAATTTCTGGGCCACCTGGTGCGCACCATGCGTCGAGGAAATGCCGGAGCTGACCGACCTGCAAACCGAGCTGCAGGGGAAGAACATCCAGATCATTGGCATCGGCATCGATTCCGCGACCAACATTGCCGAATTTTCATCAAAATTGAAAATCGGCTATCCTGTCTACGTGGCTGGCATGGGCGGCAGCGACTTGTCGCGCCTGTTCGGCAACCAGGCCGGCGGCCTGCCGTTCACGGTCATCGTTAGCGCCGACGGCCACATCCGCAAGACGTATCTGGGGCGCCTGAAGATCGAAGAATTGCGCCGCGATCTCGCCGCGTTGTAGCCGCTGAAAAATCTTTTACCTTGCCAATCGACGGCATTTGGCGGCAAAATTCGCCATCGTCGGCAAACGGAGTCACATCTCCATGGCAAAAAATCTACTTCTACTCAACGGGCCCAACCTGAATCTGCTGGGCACGCGGGAGCCGGAAGTATACGGCAGCACCACGCTGGCCGACATCGAGCGCGCCGCGCAGACGCAGGCGGAAGCCGCCGGCGCCCGCCTGGCGAAGTTTCAAAGCAACCATGAAGGCGCGCTGATCGACCGCATCCACGCCGCCCGCGAAGAGGGAGTGGATGCGATCATCATCAATCCGGGCGGCCTGACCCATACCAGCATCGCGCTGCGCGATGCACTGGCGGCGGTGGCGATCCCATTCGTCGAAGTGCATATCTCCAACGTGCATCGGCGCGAGCAGTTCCGCCACTTTTCCTATCTGTCCGGCCTGGCGGCCGGGGTGGTGTGCGGCCTGGGACCGGCCGGTTATCGGTTCGCCCTCGATTTTGCCTTGAACGAGCTTTAAGTTTTCGCATCTTTCGCGCTTTTCAGCAGCGCGGCGCTTGCATTCAAAAACCAAGAACGCTTCCGATCGAAGGAATTCACATGGATTTACGT
>JBAUJK010000387.1:0-4738 GCA_049683695.1 Burkholderiaceae bacterium | reverse complement strand
GCGCCGCACCAGCCGTTCGACGCGGCGCGTGCGCAGCGCCAGCGAGCGCAGCGAAAAGGCGGCCAGCGCCGACAGCAGCAGGCCGGCCACCAGCAGCAGCACCGACCCGCTCCACAGCGAAATCGGTGCCGCCGGCGGCGCCGACACCACCATGTTCCACGAGCGGCCGGCGATCTCGAAGGTCTTGGCCAGCGGCTGCGGCTGGTCGTAGAACAGCCATTCGAGCAGCGGCGGACGTACCGCCGGCGCCGGCCCGGCGCTGCGGTAGGCCAGCGCCGGCGTGCCGGCCGGCTCGTTCAGGAACAGCGTCAGCTGCAGCGGCGCCGCATCGCCCGGCGTATCCGCCGCCAGAGCGTTCTCGACCAGATCGCCAATGCGAAACACCGCCGCCGTATCGCCGATCAGCGCTGCCCACCGCGCCGCATCGTCGTGCAGCTGCGCACCGGCACGATACAACGGCATCAGTACCAGCAGGCCCGGCTGATCGCCGGTTTCCTGCATCAGGCGCAGCAGCCCGGTGGCCGCCGGCTTGCCGCTTTCCACTGCGCGCTGCATCGCCGCCGTCTGGAACGAATAAGAAGCGGCGTCGAAGCCGAGCGCCATTTCGTTGCCTTCCAGCGGTTCGATGTATTCGACCACGCGGTAATGCGGGCGGCGTGCCGCCGGCACCAGCCGGCCGCCGCTTTGCTCGGTGATCGAGAAAGCCGGCCAGTGGCGGCGGATTTCGGCTTCGAACTGCGGCCGCTCGGCGTCGGCCACGATGCGGTGGAAATTGAAGGCCTGGATGTAGGGATTGCGGCGCAGCAGCGGCGCGGTGAACTGGCGGAACTGCTCGCGACTGACGTCGCCGAAGGTGACAAATAGCTGATTGACCGAGATCAGCTCGTTGATCGACCACTGCAGGCCACGGCGCACTGCATGGATGCGGGATTCGGCCTGCTGCTCGAAAGCGGCGCGCGCCTTGTCGTGCTCGAGTTCGCGTGCCGCCAAAAAAAGCGCGGCGCTGAGCATCATGCCCAGCAACAACGCTACCAACGCCCCGACTGAAAAAGAAAACGGCGGGCGATTCCGAAACATTTCAGCTCCCTGCTGAGGCAAAGCGGTTTTTTTCCGCCATGACCCGGCCGCTGCCGGTTCAAGTATTGCCAGATATTTTTTCGGTAGGGTAACTGATTTGACAATCTGGCGTAAGGTGGTTTTTGAGAGTTGGCAAGCCGGCTCCGGCCTCTCGAAGAGACCGCTACGGAAAAGCATACAATCGAAAACCAGCGCTTTGCGCCGTGCTGCGCTCTACCGTGCCGTCGCCGATCGCACTGTTTGATGGAACACTCGCGCCCCGTCCGCCATGGCCACCTACCGTTTTCTCACCATCTGGCAAATCGAAGCGCCGCTGCAGCAGGTCTTCGATGCCATTCTCGACTCACACCAGTGGCCGCTATGGTGGGATGGCGTCGCCGAAGTGCGGGAAATCGCCATCGGCGACGCGCGCGGCATCGGCAGCGTGCGCCGCTACGTGTGGCAGAGCCCGATGCTGTACCGGCTACGCTTCGACGCCCGCGCCGAGCGCATCGAGCAGCCGTACCGGATCGAGGCCAGCGTCAGCGGCGACCTGATCGGCCGCGGCTGCTGGCATTTCTCGCACCACAACCGCGTCACCACCGTGCGCTACGACTGGCGGGTGCGCACCGGGCGACACTGGATGAATGCGCTGACGGCGCTGCTGCGCCAGCCGTTCGCGCTGAATCACCGCATCCTGATGCGGCGCGGCGGCCATGGGCTGGCGCGCCGGCTGCGCGCGCCGCTGGTCGGTGAATGGTCGCTCGACGCCGGTGCACCACGGGCTGAGCCGGAGAACGAGAACGGCGGTCTTCAGCCGCCGTCGGCGTCCGGCAACAGACAGGCTTCGATGATCTGCAGGTCGTTGTCGCGCGCGAAATCGAGCACGAAGTGATAGGCCAGCGGTTCGATCTGGCGCAGTTCTTCCTTGACCACCACCGACTTGACGCCGTTCAGCAGGACCGGGCGCACATAGGGCGAATATTTAAGGTGGGCATTCAGGTCGCCCTGCCCTGCCGGTCGGAAGCACGACATGGCGCCGCACAGCCGTTCCGCCCAGTCGCTGGGTCGGAAGGTCTTGCCACTGCCGGTGATGCCCTGGATGAAGAATTCGCGGCCGCGCGGGCCGCGGTCGCCGGAGAACAGAGGAGTAGATTCGTCGCGCATGCACGCAGCTCGCTTCCATGGCGCTTGCCGTTGGGTTCGCGTGGCCGCCCTTGTGAGGCGCCCGCTTGGAGGTCATGCGTATTATATCTTATAGAAGAGTGAGAATCAGCGCGGGTCAGCCGTCCGGCAATGCGAAGCGGCCGCCGGACGGCCGAAAGATGCGCTAGCCGACCCAGACCGCGATCGACAGCAGCAACAGCAGGAACATCCACAGCAGCAGCGCCCGCCACACCAGGCCGACGGTGCTTTGCAGCGCACGCGGAGTCGGCTCGGCACCGGGCAGGCCGTCGCCCTCGAGCGCCATCGAATCGACCGTGGCGGCATCGGCCGGCAGCACTTCCGGCGCGCTGGCGGCCGATTCGCCGAGCCGCACGCCCATCGCACCACCGCCGGCGGCCAGGATGATGCCGATCGCTTCGTCGCTCCAACGGCCGGCGAAGTTGCGCCACGCGTAGATCGCATCCTCGAAGTTGCCCACCACCGCGAACGCGGTCGCGGTCAGACGCGCCGGGATCCAGTCGATCCAGTAGAACGCGCGCGCGGCAAAGTCGCCGAACGCCTCGTGGCGCAGGTGGTCGGGCTCGTTCCAGGCGCGCGCCAGGTATTCGGCGACCCGGTACAGCACTGCGCAGGCCGGGCCGAACGGCACCAGGAACCAGAAGAACACGCCGAACACGTTGCGGTGGGTGGTAATCAGCGCCTTCTCCACTGCCAGCCGGGAAATCTCGCTGACATCCAGACCGGCGGTGTCCTGCCGCGTCCAGTCCGCCAGCAAGGCGCGCGCGGTCACTTCGTCGCCGGAGCCGAGTGCCAGCTGGATCGACGAAAAATAATGGCTGTAATGGCGAAAGCCAAGCGTCAGGTAGACGATCAGGATGTTCCACAGCAGCGCCGCCAGCGGACTGATCCTGGCGCACAGCCAGTACACCAGCGCGGTCGGCAGCACCAGCGCCGCCATCATCGCGAACCAGGCCACCGCGCCATGCCGCGCCTGGCCGGCGTTGAACCAGTTTTCCATGCGCCGTGCCAGCGCCTTGACACCGGCGTAGACCGGATTGTCGGCGCGCAGCGGCTTCAGCTGCTCGATCAGTAATGCAAAGAGGATGGAAATGAATGTCATGGCGCCGTCTCGTCAGGGACACGTACGATAACGCAGCACGTTGTCGGAATCAAACTTTTCGTCCGGCGCGCCAGTCGCCGCCGGACTGCTAGGCGCGCAGGAAGTGGTACAGGTTGCGCAGGATGCCGGCGGTGGCGCCCCAGATGAAGAAGCGCTGGTACGGCATCGCATAGAAGGTGCGGCGGCCGAAGCCGTTCGGCAGGTCGGCGCTGCGGCGCTGGTGGTTCATGCCGTTCATCAGGAAATCCAGCGGCACTTCGAAGATCTCGGCCACCTCGTACGGGTCCGGCCGCAGATCGAATGGCGGTTGCGCCATACCGACCACCGGCGTGATGCGGTAGCCGGTACCGGTGAAGTAATCCGGCAGCGAGCCGATCACCTCGACGTACTGGCGCCGCAGGCCGACTTCTTCCTCGGTTTCGCGCAGCGCGGTTTCGACCGCGGACAGGTCGCTGCTCTCGCTGCGGCCGCCGGGAAAGCTGACCTGGCCGGCGTGGTCGCTCAGGTGCACGCTGCGCTGGGTGAACAGCAGGGTCGGGCCGGCATCGCGCATCACGATCGGCACCAGCACCGCCGCCGCTACCGGCGTCGCGCTGACCTTGCGCATCAGTTGCTCCTCGGTGATTTCCGGATGCCACTGCGGCGGCGTGCCGAAGCGCGTGCGCAGCCAGTCGGGCCGCAGCCGCTCCGGCAGCAGCGCCGCCTCGCCGGCGACCGAGTCGACCGGAAGGATTTGCGGATCGAAAGTCAGCTTGGCCAAGTCGATGTTCCTGTACGATGCAAAAAGGGCACCGCGGTGCCCTTTTTGGTGAAACGCGCCGCCAGTGATTACTCCGGCTGCTTGGCTGCCGCACGCCGGCTCGGCAGCTTTTCCTTGATGCGCGCCGACTTGCCCGAGCGTTCGCGCAGATAGTACAGCTTGGCGCGCCGCACGTCGCCGCGGCGCTTGACCTCGATCGACGCGATCAGCGGCGAATACAGCTGGAACGTACGCTCCACGCCTTCGCCGGACGAGATCTTGCGGACCACGAAATTCGAGTTCAGGCCGCGGTTGCGGCGGGCGATCACCACGCCTTCGTAGGCCTGGGCGCGCTTGCGGCTGCCTTCCACCACGTTGACGTTGACCACCACCGTGTCGCCGGGGGCGAAGTCGGGGATGCTCTTGCCCAGACGGGTGATCTCTTCCTGCTCAAGTTGCTGGATCAAATCCATTTTCTGCTCCAAAAACCATCTTGCTGGCGCGCGGCGCTTGCCGATCTATGCCCAGTAGAGGATGGGGTTAAACATGCGACCGGGTAAGCCGACCGCCCTGCACTGCTACTTCGTTACTGCAAATCGTTCAGATACTTTTCATCGTCCGCCGTCAGCAGGCCGGCGGGGCGCGCCGCCAGGATC
>JBAUJK010000386.1:0-9161 GCA_049683695.1 Burkholderiaceae bacterium | reverse complement strand
GGTTGAAGCCGCGCAGCGCCAGTCGCCGTGGCGCCAGAGGCACCGGCAGCAGCAGTCGCGGCAAGTCGACGCCTGTCGGCAGCGCTTGGTGCAGCAGGCGCGCCAGCAGCGGCGCCAACGCCAGCCGGTGGCCGAACTTCAGCGCCAGCACCAGCTGGTCGAGCGGTGGCGCGTAGTCGGCGGCGACGATGGTGGCATCGAATGCCGGTGGCGACTTCAGGCACTGGCCGCACAGCGCGTCCGGCGTCGACGTCAACTCCGATAGCGCGATTGCGCATTGCCGACAGCGCGGCGGCGCTGCCGTGAAGAATTGCGCACGACAGCCGGCGCAGAGTGGCTCTCCGCCAGCGCCGCACAGGGCGCAGGCGGTCGGCAGCAGCGGCAGGCGCGCCAGCAGCAACGGTAGGCGGCGAAACAGGTCGGGAGGCATCGGCGGCGGGGTGGGCCCGGGTGTACACTGGCGCGCAAGATTATCTCACCGGCCGCGGGCGCCATCCATGCTTCAAAAACCTCCCTCCTCCGGCGCCAGGCAGAGCGCCCCGATCGACCTGGGCGTGGTGCGCCGCCTGTTTTCCGACGCCGCGCGGGTCGCCGAATCGGCTTTCCTGCGGCGGGAAATCGCTGCCCGCATGCACGAGCGGCTGGACCTGATCAAGATCGCGCCGCGCCAGGTGCTGGATGCCGGCTGCGGCGAGGGTGCCGATCTGTCGCTGCTGCAAAAACGTTTCGTCGATGCCGGCGTATTCGGACTCGACGCGGCGCCGGCGATGCTGGCGGCGGCAGGCGCCGAGCAGGCCGCCGCGCAGTCGGCGCTGAACCGGATGCTGAAGAAGTGGCTGCCGGGTCAGCATGCGGCCGCAGGCGGCGCGGCGCTGATCTGCGGCGACTTCGCCGAACTGCCATTCGGCGACAAAGCGGTCGACCTGATCTGGTCCAATCTGGCGCTGCACTGGCACCCGGAGCCGCACCGCGTGTTTGCCGAATGGCGGCGCGTGCTGCGCGCCGATGGCCTGCTGATGTTTTCCTGTTTCGGCCCGGATACCTTCAAGGAAGTGCGGCAAGCCTTTGCCGCCGCCGACGAATCGCCGCATGCGCTGGCCTTCGTCGATATGCACGATTTCGGCGACATGCTGATTCATGCCGGCTTTTCGACACCGGTGATGGACATGGAGACCATCACGGTCACCTACCCGAGCGCCGAGCGGCTGCTGGCCGATGTCCGTGCCTGGGGCGGCAATCCGCTCGCCACGCGCGCGCGCGGCCTGCGCGGCCGGGCGGCGCAGGCGCGCATGCGGGAAGCGCTGGAACTGGGACGGCGTGCGGACGGCAAGCTGCCGCTCACTTTTGAGATCGTCTACGGCCACGCTTTCCGTCCGGCGCCGCGTGTGACGCGCGCCGGCGAAGCAATCGTCCGCCTCGATTTCCCGAAAAAGTGAAGAGCGATATCCGCACTCCGCTTCTCTCCGGGAAGCGATTGACCGTGATCAGCACGCCGCTGCGCCGTTCGCGCAGAATACATTTTGCCGGCACCAGGCCGGCCCATCGCCCTTCCCGCCAGGGCGTATTTCCCTTGATATAAATCATTGTTCAGTTTTATACTTCATGAGCTTTGCGCAGAGCATATGCGTCCGATCTGCCTCTGGAGCAACTTGCCATGGCCGCGCGCGAATGGACTTTAAAGCGTAACTGTTCACTGTCTCCGCGTCAGCTGGCTTTGTTTTACGCAAGCTTGTGCCTTGCTACCTTTTTGATCGCGGGATTGTTCGCGGTGCGCGGGGTGTACTACGTTTTCCATTTCGCGCTATTGGAGATGGCGGTGGTCGGAGCGGTTTTCCTGGCTTATGCGCGGCATGCCGGCGATCGCGAACACATTGCGTTGACCGACGATTGCCTGCTGGTCGAATTGATCGAGGCGGAACGGGCGCGGCAATTCCGGCTGGACCGCCACCTGGCGCGGGTCGAGTCGCCGTCGTCGCGGCATGGCCTGATCGGCCTGGAGGCGTTCGGCATGCGGGTCGAAGTTGGGCGGTTCCTGACCGAGAGCAAACGGCGCGAATTTGCGCGGGAGCTACGACAGGAGTTGCGGCAAGAACGGCGGCGCGGCTTGGCTGCGGCGGGTTGAGCGGAATTCTTATATTTGGGCTTTTGAGGAAAACATGAAACATGCGAAGCGCCTTCTCCCGTTGATGCCTGGTGCCGCACTGCTGGCGGCCGCACTGCCGTCGTGGGCGGTCGTCGACAGCCCGGGCGGCCCGGCCGTGCTGCAGCTTGGCCTGCACAAGCCGGTCACCGAGATCGCGCAGCAGATCTATTCGCTGCACACCATGATGATGGTCATCTGCCTGGTGATCTTCGTCGCCGTGTTCAGCGTCATGTTCTATTCGATCTTCAAGCATCGCAAGTCGGTCGGCCACAAGCCCGCCACCTTCCATGAAAGCACCGCGGTCGAAATCGCCTGGACCGTGGTGCCGTTCCTGATCGTGATCGGCATGGCTCTGCCGGCCACCAAGACCATCATCGCGATGAAGGACACTTCCAACGCCGACCTGACGATCAAGGTCACCGGCATGCAATGGAAGTGGGGTTACGACTACCTGAAGGGCGAGGGCGAAGGCATTTCCTTCCTGTCCAATCTGGCGACCCCGCGCGAGCAAATCACCAATGCCTCGCTGATCAAGGACGACAACTACCTGCTCGAAGTCGATAACCCGGTAGTGGTGCCGGTCAACAAGAAAGTGCGGCTGGTGCTGACCGCCAACGACGTGATCCATTCCTGGACAGTGCCTGCCTTTGGCGTCAAGCAGGACGCGATCCCGGGCTTCGTCCGTGATACCTGGTTCAAGGCCGATACCGTCGGCACCTACCGCGGTCAGTGCGTCGAATTGTGCGGCAAGGAACACGCGTTCATGCCGATCGTGGTGCATGTGGTCAGCGAAGATGACTACAAGAAATGGACCGACGGCAAGAAGAAGGAAATGGCGGCCAAGGCCGATGATCCGAACAAGGTCTGGACCATCGACGAGTTGAGCCAGCGTGGCGAAAAGGTCTATGCTGCCAATTGCGTCGCCTGCCATCAGGCGACCGGCAAGGGCGTACCCGGCGCTTTCCCGGCGCTCGATGGTTCGGCCGTGGTCAACGGCCCGAAGGCGGGGCAGATTCATATCGTGATGGACGGCAAGGCAGCGATGCCGGCCTGGAAGTCGGTGCTGTCGGACACGGAGATTGCGGCGGTGATCACCTACACCCGCAATGCCTGGTCCAACAAAGCCAAGGAAAACATCGTGCAGCCGGCCGAAATCGTGGTGGCTCGCAAGTAATGGCGTCCATGCCGGTGGCGGCTGCAGACGCGGCCGGTCACCCGGCATCCAACACAATCGGGGCGACGCGGCGCATGGTCAGCTCCGGCAGGATGGAAAGCGGGACAGGGCGGCAATGCTGTGCTGTCTTTAATAAATTAGGAGCTTGAGATGGGCACAACCGCAGTCGATCACGTACACGATCATTCTCACGATCACGATCATGCGCACGAGCAGCCGCACGGCTGGCGCCGCTGGTTGTATGCGACCAACCACAAGGACATCGGCACGCTGTACCTATGGTTCTCGTTCACGATGTTCCTGATGGGCGGCGTACTGGCCCTGTTGATCCGCGCCGAGCTGTTCCAGCCCGGCCTGCAGTTCTTCCGTCCCGAATTCTTCAATCAGCTGACCACGATGCACGGGCTGATGATGGTGTTCGGCGCCATCATGCCGGCCTTCGTCGGTTTCGCCAACTGGATGATCCCGCTGCAGATCGGCGCTTCCGACATGGCCTTCGCGCGGATGAACAACTTCTCGTTCTGGCTGCTGCCGCCGGCCGCGCTGCTGCTGGCCGGCTCGTTCCTGGTGCCGGGCGGCGCGACTGCCGCCGGCTGGACGCTGTACGCGCCGCTGTCGACGCAGATGGGCATCGGCATGGACATGGCGATCTTCGCGCTGCACATCATGGGCGCGTCGTCGATCATGGGGGCGATCAACATCATCACCACGGTGCTCAACATGCGCGCTCCCGGCATGACGCTGATGAAGATGCCGATGTTCTGCTGGACCTGGCTGATCACCGCCTACCTGCTGATCGCGGTGATGCCGGTGCTGGCCGGCGCGATCACGATGACGCTGTCCGATCGCCACTTCGGTACCACCTTCTTCAACGCTGCCGGCGGCGGTGACCCGGTGATGTACCAGCACATCTTCTGGTTCTTCGGCCACCCCGAGGTGTATATCATGATTCTGCCGGCGTTCGGCATTATCTCGCACGTGGTGCCGACCTTCGCCCGCAAGCCGCTGTTCGGCTACGCATCGATGGTGTACGCCACCGCGTCGATCGCGATCCTGTCGTTCCTGGTGTGGGCGCACCACATGTTCACCACCGGCATGCCGGTCACCGGCCAGCTGTTCTTCATGTACGGCACGATGCTGATCGCGGTGCCGACCGGGGTCAAGATCTTCAACTGGGTCGCCACGATGTGGCGCGGCTCGATGACCTTCGAGACGCCGATGTTGTTCGCGATCGGCTTCATCTTCGTATTCTCGATGGGCGGCTTCACCGGCCTGATCATGGCGGTGGCGCCAATCGATATTCAGATCCAGGACACCTATTACATCATCGCCCACTTCCACTACGTGCTGGTGGCCGGTTCGCTGTTCGCGATGTTCGCCGGCTTCTACTACTGGGGACCGAAGTGGACCGGCTTCATGTACAACGAGGCACGCGGCAAGTTCCACTTCTGGGCGTCGCTGATCACCTTCAACATCACCTTCTTCCCGATGCACTTCCTCGGCCTGGCCGGCATGCCGCGCCGCTATGCTGACTATCCGGCACAGTTCACCGACTTCAACATGATCGTGTCGATCGGCGCGCTCGGCTTCGGCCTGTCGCAGGTGTACTTCCTGTTCGCGGTAGTGATTCCGTCGATCCGCGGCGGCAAGAAAGCTCCGGCCAGCCCGTGGGAAGGCGCCGAAGGCCTGGAATGGACCGTGCCGAGTCCGGCGCCGTTCCATACCTTCGAAGTGCCGCCGGTGGTCAAATAACAGAAGTAGGTAACGGGACGGCAGGCTTGCCCCTGCCGGTTTTCGATGTCGCGGAAAGATCAGAAAAACCTCAGGACGGCGCTGGTGATGGCATCGATCGCGCTGGCGTTCTTCCTCGGGCTGGTGGTCAAAAGGGTGTGGTTTAGCTGAAATGGAACGACATGGTTCCGGCGGCGCCGAGCATGGCGAAACCGGAAAGCTGAATGCGCGGATGCTGGGCAAGCTGCTGGTGATCGCGGTGATGATGTTCGGTTTCGGCTATGCGCTGATTCCGGTCTACAAGAAGATCTGCGAAGTCACCGGGATCAACGTACTGGCGTCGAAGGACGCCGTGGTAGCCAGCGTCGGCAATACCCAGATCGACGCCAGCCGCACCATCACGATCGAATTCGACGCCAATTCGCATGGTCCGTGGCGCTTCCGGCCGACGGTCAACAGCCTGCAGGTGCATCCTGGCGAAATGGCGCATGTAGTGTACGAAGTGGTGAACACGCAGCAGCACAGCGTCAACGCGCAGGCGATTCCGAGCTATGCGCCGCAGCAGGCGTCGCCCCACTTCAAGAAGGTTGAATGCTTCTGCTTCCAGCAGCAGACGCTGGGGCCGAACGAGGCGAAGCAGATGCCGGTGGTGTTTTATATCGACCCGGCGCTGCCGAAGGAGATCAAGACGATCACGCTGTCTTACACCTTCTTCGAGATCGACGGCGGTCCGGGCAAGAAGCCGGCGTGAGGCGAGGGATGCAGGATAGGAATAAGGACGAACGCCCCGCCAAGCTGTCTTTCGGTGCCACGATGAAGGCGGTGTTCTGGTCGTTTTTCGGCGTCAGGAAGCGCAGCGCCTATGAGCGCGACGCCGCGCATCTGAATCCGGTCTACGTGATTCTTGCGGGGCTGCTGGGTGTGGCGATCTTCATCGCGGTGCTGATCATTCTGGTGAAAATAGCGGTCGCGGCATAACAACAAGGTAACTTAATCTGAAATTGTATCGGGAGAGATGAAGATGGCTTCTCAACACGCTATTGCGCCGCATTATTTCGTGCCGGGCCCGTCCAAATGGCCGATACTGGCCGGCGCATCGCTGTTCCTGACGATGGTCGGCGCCACCGCCTGGCTGAACGGCTATGGCTGGGGACCGTATGCCAACCTGCTCGGGATTTTTTCGCTGCTGGTGGTGTTGTACAACTGGTTCGGCGACTCGATTGCCGAATCCGAAGGCGGCCTGTACAGCCAGCGCATCGACATTTCGTACCGCTGGAGCATGGCCTGGTTCATCTTTTCCGAGGTGATGTTCTTCGGCAGCTTCTTCGGCGCCCTGTTCTATGCCCGCAGCGTGACGATGCCGTGGCTCGGCGATCTCGATCACCGTCTGCTGTGGCCGGATTTCGTCGCGCACTGGGGCAACGCCGGCCCGGCCGGCACGATCGAAGCGTTCCAGACCATGGGCCCGTTCCCGATCCCGACCATCAACACCGCGCTGCTGCTGACTTCCGGCGTCACGCTGACCATCGCCCACCATGCGCTGCGCGCCGGTCACCGCGGCAAGACCGCGTTCTGGCTGTTCCTGACGGTGCTCCTGGGCGCTACCTTCATGGGCTTCCAGGTGTATGAGTACATCCACGCCTACACCGAACTGAACCTGAAGCTGACTTCCGGTATCTACGGCTCGACGTTCTTCATGCTGACCGGCTTCCACGGCTTCCACGTGACGATCGGCGCCATCATGCTGTCGGTGGTGCTGTACCGGATACTGAAGGGCCACTTCACGCCGGAACACCATTTCGCGTTCGAAGGCGCGGCCTGGTACTGGCACTTCGTCGACGTCGTCTGGCTCGGCCTGTACGTGGTGGTGTACTGGCTGTAGGCGCCGAAATCGACGCTGTTGCAAGCGCTCAAGCGAAAAGCCGCACTTCGGTGCGGCTTTTTTACTGAAAGGAAGGATTGCGCCGGTCGCCGGCGCCGGACGGAGTAGCGCTAGTAGTGGATGCCGGTCGGCTGTATCCAGCCGAGCCGGTAGGCGAGCAGGATCAGCAGGAACAGCGCCACCGAAAAGGCGACGCGCAACGCCAGCGCATGCAGGGTACGATCGCTTTTGCCGCGGTCCTTCATCAGGAATACCAAGGCCGAGCCGAGGCTGGCGATGATCAGGATGAAGGCGATGGCGACGACGATTTTCAAGGGGTGTCCGGGAGGCCGGCGGAGCTGGCCGGCGCATGCGGCCGGCAGGAAATAAAGCGACATTGTAATGCGATTCACATTCCGCTTCAGGCCGATTCCGCTGCTGGCCACCGTGCTGCTGGTCGCGCTCGGCATCGCGCTCGGTCAGTGGCAGACGCGGCGGGCGCTGGAAAAGGAAGCGATCGAAGCCAGGCTCACCAGTCGCGCCGTGCTGCCGCCGATCGTTCTCGGCGCCGAGGAGGTGCCGGCGGCGCAGGCGGAATACCGGCGCATTGTTGTGGACGGCGAATTCCGTGCCGACTGGCCGGTCTATCTGGACAACCGGCCGCATCAGGGCGTCGCCGGCTTTTACCTGCTGATGCCGTTCCGGATCGCCGGCAGCAGCCGCTATCTGCTGGTGGCGCGGGGCTGGTTGCCGCGCGATGCCGCCGAGCGCACGCGCCTGCCGCCGGTCATCACGCCGGCCGGCACGATCCATATCGAGGGCGTCGCCCGCCGCGACGCCGGCCGGCTGCTGCAGCTGGGGCAGGCGGAGCCGCCGCAGCCCGGCGCGATCGTGCAGAATCTCGATCTCGCCGGCTTCAGTGCCGCCAGCGGACTGGCGCTGCAGCCATTCCTGCTGGAGCAGACCAGCGACAGCGGCGATGGCCTGCTGCGCGACTGGCCGCTGCCGTCCAGCGGTGCCGAGATGCACCGCGGCTATGCCTTCCAGTGGTATGCGCTGGCACTGATGGCATTACTGTTTTTTATCGTCACAGGATTTCGGAATGGAAAGAAGCAAGCAGGACAATAGGCGCGCCGGCGGGCGCTGGAAGGCGCTGGCGATCCTGGCGGTATGCGCCTCCCCGATCATCGCTTCCTATTTCACCTACTATGTGATCAAGCCCGAGGGGCGTACCAACTACGGCACGATTCTGGATCCGCGCGCGCATCCGATGCCGGCGCTGGCCGCGACCACGCTGGACGGCCGGCCAAGCGGGCTCGACGCCTATCAGGGCAAGTGGATCATGCTGCAGGTCGACGACGCCAGCTGTGGCGAGTATTGCCAGACCAAGCTGTTGGAAATGCGCCAGCTACGCATCATGCAGGGACGCGAGAGAACGCGCATCGAACGCGTCTGGCTGGTGACCGATCAGGAGCCGGTGCAGACCATGCTGCTGCGCGAATATGACGGCACCCACCTGCTGCGGGTCAAACCGGAAGCGCTGCAGGCCTGGCTGCCGACCGAAGCCGGCACCACCCCGGCCGACCACATCTACATGATCGATCCGCTGGGTAACCTGATGATGCGTTTTCCCAAGAACGCCGACCCGAATCAGGTCAAGAAAGACCTGTCGCGGCTGCTGAAGGCCTCGAGCATAGGGTAGCGACATGCTGATACAGCTTGCCATCACGGGCCTGCTGGCGGCGCTCTTGCCGCTGGCGGTGGTGTGGACTTCCGGCGACGCCGACAAATACCGCAAGCTGGTCTGGGTCACGGTGTTTCTGACCTTCGACCTGATCATGTTCGGCGCCTTCACGCGGCTGACCGATTCCGGCCTCGGCTGTCCCGACTGGCCCGGCTGCTACGGCCACGCCAATCCGCTGCAGGCGCACGAGCATATTTCCGCCGCCGAAGCGCTGATGCCACACGGGCCGGTGACGGTGGTGAAGGCTTGGATCGAAATGATCCACCGCTATCTGGCGATGGCGGTCGGCGTGTTGATCATCGCGCAGACCGTGATTGCCTGGCGCATGTGGCTGAAGTCGGCGCGCCAGGACCGCAAGTTCTCGCCGTGGCTGCCGAGTGCGCTGCTAGTCTTCGTCTGCGTGCAGGGAGCATTCGGCGCCTGGACCGTGACCATGAAGCTGCAGCCGATCATCGTCACCGCCCATCTGCTGCTGGGCCTGACGCTGCTGGCACTGCTGGCCTGGTTC
>JBAUJK010000385.1:0-3056 GCA_049683695.1 Burkholderiaceae bacterium | reverse complement strand
CAATAGCAGCGGGCGCACTCGCGGCTCGCGCCGGCCGGCGCGCAGGTCGACCCGGCCGGCTCCCGGGCTGCGCACCGCCAGGCCGATAGGAAAGCCGCTCTAGTAACCGAAAAAGTCTTCGCTGCGGATATCGTCGTCGTCCACGCCGATGCCGTTCAATCCGGTGCGCAAGGCCTGCACCAGGGCGGGCGGGCCAGCTACATAGAAAATCGGATTGGACAGCGCGCCGGTAAATTCCTTGAGGCGCTCGGCGGTCAGATAACCCCGCTCGCCCTGCCATCGGGCCCCGGAGTGTTCCATCTCGGTCATGGTGGCGATCACCCGCAGGTCGGGCGTTGTCGCTTCCATCTGCTGCAGTTCGGAAAGAAATGCGGCGTCTTCGGGACGGCGGTTCGAGTACAGCAGGACGATGCGCCGCCCACCCGCTCCATGCGCGGCCTCGCGGATCATGCTCATGAACGGCGTGATGCCGATGCCCCCGGCGATCAGCACGGCAGGCCGGGCGCTGCTGCGGCCAAGCGTCAGCGAGCCGAACGGCCCGTCCAGCAATACCCGCTGCCCCACCTCCAGGGCTTTCAGCGCCTGCTTGTAGCGGCTGTCGCGCATGCGGGTGGCAATCATCAGCCGGTTTTCGTACGGCGCGCTAACCAGCGAAAAGGCATGGCGCGATTCCTCTCCGTCCCCGAGCGCCGGCAAACCGATCTCGACTGCCTGCCCGGCCTTGAATTCGAACCCGGCTGGCCGCTCGAACTGGAAGGCCATGGTCCCGGACGCCACTTCCTGCCTGGATGTCAATGCGATTTCATGGATCGTCATGTCCTTCCTCCTCTTCAAGCGTGGAATGCATTAATTGCAGTGTAATTACGCCTTCGCCATTTGTACAGTAAATTATGTTTAAAGTGTGTTAAGCGGGATTTATCGAGCAGGCGGCCGGGTACAGGGAATAGCCGAGAAGGGGAAGCAACAACCTCGATATGCGACGGCAATCGGCGCGCAACCGGCCGAAGAGGGAATTCCAGGACTTGCGGAAAGGCAAGGCTGGCCGGCCCGACGGTCCTTCTGGTTATGGCTTGAGCGCATCGGGCAGCATCGCCCGGCTAGCCGCCAACGCGCTCCTTCATGCGCGACGCGGCGCGCATGTCGGCGAAGGCGCTGCGGCCGATCCAGCGCCACAGGATCTCGGCGTCTTGCGCCGCCCCTTCGATGCTCAGCTCGCGCGACTGCAGCGCTTCGCGCGGCGTGCGGTCGCCCATCCATACCTCGGTAAATGCGCGCACGCTGGATTGCACCACCATGGTCAGATCGCGCCCGGGATCGTCCTTGCACAGTTCCACGCTGCCGTTCTCGACCACCAGCCACCAGGCTTTTTCGGCGGAGCGGGCGTCGCTGAACAGGAAGTGGATCACCACGGAATGCGGCGGGAACGCCTGGGGCTGCACCGAACGCCTGACATCCCACATCAGCAATCCGGCATCCAGCTCCTCGTCGCGGAATCGGCTGTTGAGCCAGCTTGCGCCCCAGTTGCCCAGCGCCATGATGATCGGCCGCAATTCTTCGCCGGCCTCGGTCAGGCTGTACTCCCAGACCTTGCCGACCGCCGTGCGCCTGACCACGCCGATTTCTTCCAGTTGGCGCAGTCGTTGCGCCAGCAGGCTGGTGGACATGCGCGGAACGCCACGGTGCAATTCATTGAAGCGCTTGCTGCCCATCAGCAACTCGCGCACCACTAGCGGCGTCCAGCGCTCGCATAGTGCTTCGGCGCCGCGCGCAACCGTGCAGTATTGACCGTAGCTTTCTTCCATGAAAACTCCGCGCCCAAACGCTTCAGATTCTGGACTGGACCTATATATGCGTCAAGCGCACGCTGGGTCCGCCGATTCGAAGCGGCATCGTGGATTTTCAATCGCTTAGGAGAATACTCATGAGTACGATCACTGCGGAAATGGAAACGAAAGCGAACCCCAACAAGGCGCTCTGGGAAAAAGGCGACTTCACCCGCATCGCGGCCAGCATGCGCGAAAGCGGAGAAGCGCTGGTGAAAGCCATCGGGATCGGGAAAGGGCACAAAGTGCTGGATCTCGGCTGCGGCGACGGCACCACCGCGATCCCGGCCGCACAGCTCGGTGCCGACGTAACCGGCGTCGACATCTCCCGGAACATGGTGGAAGCCGGCAAAAACCGGGCGCGAAAGCTCGGCCTTGCCAACTGCACCTTCCAGGAAGGCGACGCCTCCGATTTGCAGGGGCTGGCGGACGATACATTCGACTTCGTCGTCAGCATCTTCGGCGCGATGTTTGCACCGCGGCCGTTCGATGTCGCCAAGGAGATGGTGCGCGTGACCAAACCCGGCGGCAAGGTGGTGATGGGGAACTGGATTCCGAATGATCCGACCATGGTGGCGCAACTGCTGAAGATCAGCACGACCTATTCCCCGCCGCCGCCGGAAGGCTTCATCAGCCCGATGACATGGGGGATGGAGAACCATGTGATCGAGCGGTTTGGCGCCGCCGGCATTGCAAGGGACCAGATCTCGTTCGACAAGGACACCTACCACTTTCATTTCCAGGGAACGCCAGCGGAGTTCGTCACGACGTTCCGGCACTATTACGGCCCCACCATGAACGCGTTCGCCGCCGCGGAAAAGAATGGCCGGGCCGACGATCTGCAAAGCGAGCTGGAAGATTTGTTCAATCGCCACAACACCAGTTCGCGCAAGGATCTGACTTTGATCCCGGCGACATTTTTGCGGGTCACGGTGGCGGTTTAGAAGTCAGGCCGATTGTGGATTGGAGATGCGTTCAACCGGGGCGCATCTTCAAATCTTTTTCGCTTCGAGGGTGCAAATATCCTCGACATACTGCAGACGATCCCCTCGCTGGCCCTGCTGGCGCAGTTGATTCCGCTGTTGGGTATGATCGGCACGCTGCCGGCGCTGATCGCGCTGTTTCTGTATGCGCTGCTGCCGATCGTGCGCAACACCTGCACCGGCATCGGCCAGGTGCCGGCCGGCCTGCGGCTGGCGGCGGCGGCGCTCGGGCTGACGCCGCGCCAGCGGC
>JBAUJK010000384.1:0-10511 GCA_049683695.1 Burkholderiaceae bacterium | reverse complement strand
CTGCAGTTCGGCCAGAGCTCACGCGACCTGGTGACGTGGAACAACCTGGCCAACGCCAATGACATCAAGGTCGACCAGGTGTTGCGCGTGCTGCCGCCGGACGGCGCACCGGCGCCAGTGCAGGTAGGCAGCGTGGCGGCGAGCTCAGGCGTCGAAGTGCGGCCGCTGACGCCCGGCGCGGCATCGGCGCCGACACCCGCCGCGGCAGCCGCCGGAGTTCCGAACAAGCATGGCCCGCTGGGGGACAAGAAACCGTATTCGGAAGCCGCGCTGGCGGAAATGCAAAAACCGGATGCCGCGGCCGCGCCTGGGTCATCCAGCGTTGCGCCTGCGCCTGCCAAGCCTGACACGCCGGCCGCCGAGCCGGCCGACGACGAGGGCGTGGCCTGGATGTGGCCGACCGACGGCAAGGTGATCGCCGGTTTCGATGACGGCAAGAAAGGCATCGACATCGCCGGCAAGTCGGGCCAGCCGATCGTGGCCGCAGGCGCCGGCAAGGTGATGTATGCCGGCAGCGGCATCCGCGGCTACGGCAACCTGGTCATCATCAAGCACACCAATAATCTGCTGTCGGCCTACGCACACAATAAAACCATCCTGGTGAAAGAAGGTCAGACCATCAGCAAGGGCCAGAAAATTGCCGAAATGGGAAATTCCGACGCCGATTCGGTAAGGCTGCACTTTGAAATCCGGCGTCAGGGCAAGCCGGTGGACCCGGCAAAATATCTGCCGCGCCGTTGAGGCGGGAGCAGGACGCCGCTGTGTTGGCGGCGCAGGCAATGCATTGATCCGGGGCGCCATGCCCGCCGGCCCGGGCAACTGGCACCATGTCGACAGGACAAACCAGCTGAAGCCACCGCTTCATCCCCCAGGGAGATCAGGCAGGATGACTCGCGATAGCCAAGAGCCCCGACACGATGATGCCGCAGCGGAGCATGACGACGCCGAATTGTCGTTCGACGGCGTGCCGGCAGCGCCGGACCTGCACAATACCGACGGGGCCGAGGCGGTGCCGCTGCCGAGCGCGGAAGACCTGAAGTCGGCACTGGCCGCGGAACTGTCGGCCGATACCACCCAGCACTACCTGAACCAGATCGGCACCCGGCCGCTGCTGTCGGTGACGGAGGAAGTGCACTACGCGACACTGGCCAAGCAGGGCGATTTCGCCGCCCGGCAAAAGATGATCGAACACAACCTGCGGCTGGTGGTGTCGATCGCCAAGCACTACATCAACCGTGGCGTGGTGCTGCTGGACCTGATCGAGGAAGGCAACCTCGGCCTGATGCGCGCGATTGACAAGTTCGAGCCGGAGCGCGGCTTCCGCTTTTCGACCTACGCCACCTGGTGGATCCGGCAGAGCATCGAGCGCGCGATCATGAACCAGGCGCGCACGATCCGGCTGCCGGTGCACATGGTGCGCGAACTGAACCAGATCCTGCGCGTCAAGTACCAGCTGGAGGCGCAGCAGCGCGATGGCCGCGACGCCACCATCGAAGACATCGCGCAACTGGTGGGGCGGCCGCTGGAAGATGTGCAGGACATCCTGGCGCTGTCGGACCATGCGGCGTCGCTCGACACGCCGCTCGACAACGATCCGCAGATCAGCCTGATCGATATGCTGCCCGGCAATGGCGACGACAGTCCGGATGCGCGCGCCGAGCATCGCGAAATGGTGGTGTTGATGCGCGACTGGCTGAAGAAGCTGTCGGACAAGCAGCGGCTGGTGATCATGCGCCGTTTCGGGCTGGACAATACCGATCCGGCGACGCTGGAAGAACTGGCGGCCGAAATGGGCGTCACGCGCGAGCGGGTGCGCCAGATCCAGCAGGAGTCGCTGATCAAGCTGAAACGCACGCTGGCTGGATTCGGCGTCGGCAAGGATTCGTTGCTGTAAAGACGCCGAAAAACCTTCGGAATTGCGCTACGATGGCGCCTTTTGCGCATCCGCGGTGCGCCGGCAATTGGCGTTGTTCCACGCTGCCGTCGCCTCTTTTTTCCGGTTTTACATTCCTATGCAGCAAGACAAGCTCGATATCGAATCGCTCGACATGGAGGCGCGCGGCGTCGGCCACCTGACCAACGAGGATGGCACGCCCGGCAAGGTGATCTTCGTCGACGGTGCGCTGCCGGGGGAGCAGGTCAGCTTCCAGTCATACCGGCGCAAGCCGAAATGGGAAGCCGCCACCGTCACCGCGGTGCACCGCGAGTCGGTGCTGCGGGTGGCGCCGAAGTGCGCGCATTTCGGCGTCTGCGGCGGCTGCGCGATGCAGCATCTGGAAGCCGGTGCGCAGGTGGCGGTCAAGCAGCGCGTGCTGGAAGACGACCTGTCGCATATCGGCAAGGTCAAGCCGGAGATAGTGCTGCGGCCGCTGGCCGGGCCGAGCTGGGGCTATCGCTACCGCGCCCGGCTGTCGGTGCGCAACGTACGCAAGAAGGGTACCGTGCTGGTCGGTTTCCGCGAAAAGAAATCGCCTTACGTGGCCGACATGGAGCGCTGCCACGTGCTGCCGCCGCAGGTGTCGGCGCTGCTGTTGCCGCTGCGCGCGCTGATCGGCGCACTGTCGATCGTCGACCAGGTGCCGCAGATCGAGCTGGCGGTCGGCGAAGGCGACGGCGATGGCGGTCTGGCGATCGTACTGGTGCTGCGCGTGATGGCGCCGCCCAGCGATGCCGACCTGCAGCTGCTGCGCGAATTCGCCGATCGCCACCAGATCCAGTGGTGGCTGCAGCCGAAGGGGCCGGACACCGCACACCCGTTTTATCCGGAACGGGCGCCGCTGCAGTATTTGCTGCCCGAATTCGGCGTGCGGATGCCGTTCAAGCCGACCGATTTCACCCAGGTCAACCACCAGATCAACCGGGTGCTGGTGGCGCGCGCGCTGCGACTGCTGGACGTGCGGCCGGACGAGCGCGTGGCCGACCTGTTTTGCGGCATCGGCAACTTCACGCTGCCGCTGGCGACGCAGGCGCGCGCAGTGGTCGGCATCGAGGGCAGCGAGGCGCTGGTGCAGCGCGCCGGCGCCAATGCCGCGTTGAACGGGCTGGACGGCAAGACCGAATTCCAGTGCCGCAACCTGTTCGAATTCGATGCCGCCGACTGGGCCGCGCTGGGCCGCTTCGACAAGCTGCTGATCGACCCGCCGCGCGACGGCGCGGCCGCTGTCTGCGCCGCGCTGGCCGCTGCCGACGCTGCCCTGAAGCCGCGCCGCATCGTCTATGTTTCCTGCAATCCTGCCACGCTGGCGCGCGACGCCGGCGTGCTGGTGCACGAGGCCGGCTATCGATTGAAGCAGGCAGGCGTGATCAACATGTTTCCGCATACCGCGCATATCGAGTCGATCGCGGTGTTCGAGCTGGCGGCATAGGGGGCGAAAGCCGTGGCGTGAATACCTGACGGATTTAGTCGGGTTTGCTATAATCATGCGCTGATGGAAACCTTTATTGATCCTGTCAGCACCGTACCCGCCCGGAGCCGCCCATGCGCCTGACCACCAAAGGCCGTTTTGCCGTCACTGCGATGATCGATCTGGCCCTGCGCCAGGACGATGGACCGGTCACCTTGTCCGGCATCAGCGCGCGCCAGGAAATCTCGCTGTCCTACCTCGAACAATTGTTCGGCAAGCTGCGGCGCCATCGCATCGTCGCCTCGGTGCGCGGGCCCGGCGGCGGCTATAATCTGGCGCGCCATCCGCAGGATGTGACGGTGGCGCAGATCATCATCGCCGTCGACGAACCGCTGGATGCGACGCAGTGCGGCGGCAAGGAAAACTGCCGGCGCGGCGCCGGCGAAAACGGCGGCCGCTGCATGACCCATGAGCTCTGGACCACGCTGAACCGGAAGATGGTCGAATACCTGGATTCGGTTTCGCTGCAGGATCTGGTAGACCAGCAAAGACAAGACAATCTGAACAACCCCGAACCCGGCATAGCCGTGGTGCATGGTCCGCACGTCGCGGCCTGACTGGAGCGCAATGATGAATGCCCCCCTGCAAACCAAACTGATCGATACCATTTCGGCACCGCATTTTCCGATCTACCTCGACTACTCGGCCACCACGCCGATCGACCCGCGCGTGGCCGACAAGATGATTCCGTACCTGCGCGAGCAGTTCGGTAATGCCGCTTCGCGCAGCCACCTGTACGGCTGGGAAGCGGAAAAGGCGGTCGAGGAAGCGCGCGCACAGGTCGCCGCGCTGGTCAACGCCGATCCGCGCGAAATCATTTGGACCTCCGGCGCCACCGAGGGCGACAACCTGGCGATCAAGGGCGCGGCCCAGTTCTACAAGACCAAGGGCCGCCACATCATCACCGTCAAGACCGAGCACAAGGCGGTGCTGGACACGGTGCGCGAACTGGAGCGGCAGGGCTTCGAAGCGACCTATCTGCAGCCGCAGGACAACGGCTTGATCACGATCGAGCAGCTGGAAGAGGCGATCCGCCCGGACACCATCCTGGTATCGGTGATGCTGGTCAACAACGAGATCGGCGTGATCCAGCCGATCGACGAAATCGGCGAACTGTGCCGCAAGAAGGGCATCATCTTCCATTGCGACGCCGCCCAGGCGACCGGCAAGGTGCACATCGACCTGGAAAAGACCAAGGTCGACCTGATGACCTTCACCGCGCACAAGACCTACGGCCCGAAAGGCATCGGCGCGCTGTACGTGCGGCGCAAGCCGCGCGTGCGCATCGAGGCGCAGATGCACGGCGGCGGCCACGAGCGCGGGCTGCGTTCGGGCACCTTGCCGACCCACCAGATCGTCGGCATGGGCGAAGCCTTCCGCATCGCGCGCGAGGAAATGGATGGCGAAATCGCCCGCATCACCGCGCTGCGCGACCGCCTGGCCAAGGGCTTGGGCGAAATGGAAGAGGTCTACATCAACGGCGACATGGAGCACCGCGTCGCGCACAACCTGAACGTCAGCTTCAACTACGTCGAGGGCGAATCGCTGATCATGGCGATCAAGGAGCTGGCGGTCTCGTCCGGTTCCGCTTGTACTTCGGCCAGCCTGGAACCATCTTATGTATTGCGCGCGCTGGGCCGCAGCGACGAACTGGCGCACAGCTCGATCCGCTTCACCTTCGGCCGCTTCACCACCGAGGAAGACATCGACGTCGCGATCCGGCTGATCAAGGAAAAGGTCGCCAAGCTGCGCGAACTGTCGCCGCTGTGGGATATGTACAAGGAAGGGATCGACATCAATTCGGTGCAGTGGGCGGCGCACTGACCCATTGCGGGACAGAGTTTATGAGCCGCCGCAGCGCGGCGAATTACTCTGCCCCCAACTGATCAAACAGAAAGGTCGGGCAAGGTTGGCTCCCGCAGAAAGACTGGTCGAGCAACCCTGAAACGGCACCAGGTTCCGGCTTGCGCCGGAACGACAAAATTTGAAATTGGCGGGATGGAGATGAACAAGAGGTACTCCGTCCCTCACGACAAGGAGCAATAAATGGCATATTCGGACAAGGTTCTGGACCACTACGAAAACCCGCGCAACGTCGGCGCCTTCGACAAGGGCGACGCCACGGTCGGCACCGGCATGGTCGGCGCGCCGGCCTGCGGCGACGTGATGAAGCTGCAGATCAAGGTCGGCGCCGACGGCGTGATCGAGGACGCGAAGTTCAAGACCTACGGCTGCGGTTCGGCGATCGCGTCGTCGTCGCTGGTGACCGAATGGGTCAAGGGCAAGACGCTGGACCAGGCGCTGTCGATCAAGAACACCCAGATCGCAGAGGAACTGGCGCTGCCGCCGGTCAAGATCCATTGCTCGATCCTGGCCGAGGATGCGATCAAGGCCGCCGTCAGCGACTATCGCGCGCGCCAGGGCGGCAGCGACGCCAAGGCCTGACACGCGCCGGCACTTCGACACAGGAGTATCACGATGGCAATCACACTGACTGAAAAAGCGGCGCAGCGTATCAGCCGCAACCTGGAGCAGCGCGGCAAGGGCCTCGGCCTGCGGTTGGGCGTCAATACCACCGGTTGCTCGGGGCTGGCGTACAAGCTCGAATACGTCGACGAGCGCAATGCCGAAGACCAGGAATTCGAATCGCGCGGCATCCGTGTGTTCGTCGACCCGAAAAGCCTGCCTTATCTGGACGGTACCGAGCTGGACTACGCCCGCGAAGGTTTGAACGAAGGCTTCAAGTTCCAGAACCCGAACGTGAAGGACGAATGCGGCTGCGGCGAAAGCTTCCGCGTCTAGAGCCAAGCCGGCCTGCCCGGCGTGCCGGTGCCGGCCGCCGCGAGGACAAGCCTGTCGGAACACGGACAGGCTTTTATTTTGGCGCGGCAAACCGGACGGCGCCCGAGCCTGTCATATACTCCCAATGCCATCGGCTATTGCTGGGCAAAAACAGGGCGGCTTGATGGCATACTCCCATTGATTTCCAAAACCGGCCTGGCACGACGAACCGATCATGCAAAACCACTTCCAGCTGTTCAACCTGCCGCAACGCTTTGCGCTCGATGCGGCGGCACTGGACGCGGCGTACCATGAGGTGCAGAACCAGACGCACCCGGACCGTTTTGCGCACGCCAGCGGCGCCGAGAAGCGGGTGGCGATGCAATGGGCGACACGCGCCAACGAGGCCTACCAGACGCTGAAGAACCCGCTGTCGCGCGCCGCCTACCTGTGCGAGCTGAACGGCGTCGATCTGCAGACCGAGTCGAACACCGCGATGCCGGGCGCCTTCCTGATGCAGCAGATGGAATGGCGCGAGGCGCTGGACGACGCGGTCGCCGCCAGCGATATGGCAGCGCTGGAGCGACTGGAGCGCGAGATCCGCGCCGCCTGGCGCGACGGGGCGGCGCAGGCCGGCGCGCTGCTGGACGGCGGCGATTTCGAGGCTGCGGCGCAGGCAGTGCGGCGGCTGATGTTCGTCGACAAGTTCAGCCGCGACGTCGGCGCCGCCTTCGAGCGGCTGGCCGATCAGGACTAGCGTGGCGGTAGCCGCGCGCGGCCTCTGCCGCATTCACCGATAAAGATTCGATATGGCCCTCTTGCAAATCAGCGAACCCGGGATGTCGACCGCGCCGCACCAGCGGCGGCTGGCGGTCGGCATCGACTTCGGCACCACCAATTCCCTGGTGGCGACGGTGCGCAACAGCATCCCGGAACTGCTGAACGACGACGAAGGACGCGCGCTGCTGCCGTCGGTGGTGCGCTATCTGCCGGACGGCGGCGCGCGCATCGGCCACAAGGCGCTGGCCAGCCAGACCGCCGATCCGAAGAACACGATTGCCTCGGTCAAGCGCTTCCTCGGACGCGGGCTGAAGGACGTCGCGCATGCGGAAAACCTGCCGTACGTGTTCCAGGACGCGCCCGGCATGGTGCAGATCAGGACCGCCGCCGGCATCAAGAGCCCGGTCGAGATCGCCGCCGAAATCCTGGCGACGCTGCGCCAGCGCGCCGAAGACGCGCTCGGCGACGACCTGGTCGGCGCGGTGATCACGGTGCCGGCCTATTTCGACGACGCCCAGCGCCAGGCCACCAAGGATGCGGCGCGGCTGGCCGGGCTGAACGTGCTGCGCCTGTTGAACGAGCCGACCGCGGCGGCGATCGCCTATGGGCTCGACCACGGCTCGCAGGGCGTGTACGCGGTGTACGACCTGGGCGGCGGCACCTTCGACATTTCGATCCTGAAGCTGACCAAGGGCGTGTTCGAGGTGCTGTCCACCGGCGGCGATTCGGCGCTCGGCGGCGACGATTTCGACCACCGGCTGTTTTGCTGGATCATCGAGCAGGCCGCGCTGGCGCCACTGTCCGAGGAAGACGCCAGCCTGTTGATGGCGAAGGCGCGCGAAGCCAAGGAACTGCTGTCGGCGCGCGCCGAGACCGCGATCGACGCGATGCTGAAGTCCGGCGAGCAGGTGCACCTGACGCTGACCGCCGCCGAGTTCGCCGACATGACGCGCCACCTGGTGGCCAAGACCGTGGCTGCCAGCCGCAAGGCGCTGCGCGACGCCAGCCTGGCGCCGGAAGACGTCGACGGCGTGGTGATGGTCGGCGGCGCCACCCGCATGCCGCACGTGCGGCGGACCATCGGAGAATTCTTCGGCAGCACGCCGCTGACCAATATCGACCCGGACAAGGTGGTGGCGCTGGGCGCCGCGATCCAGGCCAATCTGCTGGCCGGCAACCGCGCTGCCGGCGACGACTGGCTGCTGCTGGACGTGATCCCGCTGTCGCTCGGCATCGAAACCATGGGCGGGCTGGTCGAAAAGGTGATTCCGCGCAATTCGACGATTCCCTGCGCGCGCGCGCAGGAATTCACCACCTTCAAGGACGGCCAGACCGCGATGGCGGTACACGTGGTGCAGGGCGAGCGCGAACTGATCTCCGACTGCCGTTCGCTGGCGCGCTTCGAGTTGCGCGGCATCCCGCCGATGGCGGCCGGCGCCGCCCGCATTCGCGTCACCTATCAGGTCGATGCCGACGGCTTGCTGTCGGTGTCGGCGCGCGAGCTGCGCTCCGGCGTCGAGGCGTCGATCGCGGTCAAGCCATCCTACGGCCTGTCCGACGACGACATCGCGCGCATGCTGCAGGATTCGTTCGGCGCCGCCGATCTCGACAAACAGCAGCGTGCGCTGCGCGAGGAGCAGGTGGATGCGGAGCGGCTGCTGCAGGCGACCGAATCGGCGCTGGCGGCCGATGCCGATTTGCTGGCGGCCGATGAGCGTGTGGTCGTCGACACCCTGCTGCAGGCGGTGCGCGCCGCCGCCGCCGGCAGCGATGTAGGCGCAATCCATGCCGCGGTCGACGCGCTGGCGGCCGGCACCGAGGAATTCGCCGCGCGCCGCATGGACCGCAGCGTGCGCGCCGCACTGGCCGGGCGCAAGCTGGACGAGCTGGCCTAGCACGGCCGCCGTCAAGACAAACTCATCATCATCATCGAGGTAGAACCAAGTGCCCCAAATCGTCGTATTGCCCCATGCGGAACTGTGCCCGGACGGCGCCGTGATCGAAGCGCCGGCCGGCAAGACGCTGTGCGACGCGCTGCTCGACAGCGACATCGAAATCGAACACGCCTGCGAAAAATCCTGTGCCTGCACCACCTGCCACGTGGTGCTGCGCGAAGGCTTCGACAGCCTGAACGAGCCCACCGAAACGGAAGAGGATCTGCTCGACATGGCCTGGGGACTGGAGGCGACTTCGCGGCTGTCGTGCCAGGCGGTGCTGGGCGACGAAGACCTGGTGGTCGAGATTCCGAAATATACGATCAACCACGCGCGCGAAAAATAATTCGATTGCCAGATCCATCGATGACTCTGTCGGCCTCGCTTGCCGTGCACCAGCACGGTGTGCATTTCGCCTTCGCGTCCGCGGTGGATCGGGAAATGGGATGGCGCCGCGAATAACAAGGAGAGCTGCGATGAAGTGGACCGATACCCTGCGCATTGCCGAAGAACTGCACGACAAGTTTCCCGACATCGACCCGCTGACGGTGCGCTTCACCGACCTGCATCGCTGGGTATGCGAGCTGGACGGCTTCGACGACGACCCCAACCGCTCCGGCGAAAAGATCCTGGAGGCGATCCAGCAGGCGTGGATCGACGAAGCGGATTAATCCAAACGATCCCGCGGGCTGCAGCCGTCCCGTTCGCGCCCATTTCCAGGAGATACCATGCCGGTCAAGATCACCGCGCTCTATGTCGCGCTGCACGCGATCCTGCTGTTGCTGCTGGCGGTACTGGTGATGCTGCAGCGCGGCCGCCACAAGGTCGGGCTAGGCGACGGCGGCCACGATGCGCTGTCGCGCGCGATCCGCGCCCACGGCAACGCGGTCGAATACGTGCCGATTGCGCTGCTGCTGATGCTGGTCTACGAGTTGAATGGCGGCGCCAGTGCCGTGCTGCATGGCTGCGGCCTGCTGCTGCTGGCGTCGCGGCTGGCGCACGCCTGGGGCCTGAGCCAAAGCGCCGGTGAATCGCCTGGCCGCGCGGCCGGCGTGGCCGGCACCTTCATCGCCAGCGGGATCCTGATCGTCGCCAATCTGTTACGGGTGTGGTAGCCGGTTACGCTAGTAGAACCTCGGATACTCCCATCGGTGCTGCCTGAAAGCGGACGCATCTTCTACGGATTCGACGCATACTCCCCACAAATTCAGAGATGGGAAGTCGCTCCGGCAATTTTCGGACTGCTTGCCGCGGCATCGCGCCGCGGCGCTGTTTGGTTTATCCGCGCACCAACGCACCGTTGACGACGCGCACCGGTTCGCCGACCTGCCAGCCGTTCGGATTGGGGTCCGTGAAGCTGTGCAGCGAGCCGTCTTCCATCCTTACCTGCACCTGATAGCTGGTGGTGGCGCGGGTGCGTTTTTCGACTTCGTTGCCGGCGTAGCCGCCGCCGACCGCTCCGGCCACGGTGGCCAGCGTGCGGCCGTTGCCACCGCCAACCTGATTGCCGAGCAGGCCGCCGACCACGGCGCCAGCGGCGACGCCGAGGCCGCTCGGCGCCGCTTCCTGCCGGATCGCGCGGATCGACTCGACGCGGCCGCAGTTGCGGCAG
>JBAUJK010000383.1:0-2881 GCA_049683695.1 Burkholderiaceae bacterium | reverse complement strand
CTTCATGACAATAGGTCTTCAGCGCGCCGGCACCCGGCAGCGGCAGCTCCCAGCGCGCGGCATGCGGCACGCGCGCCGGGTCGAACCAGTCGTCGCCGCGCGACAGCAGCGCCGGCGCGGTCTGCGCCATGCCGCGCAGCACCGCCCATTCGGCGAACCAGGCGATGCGGCCGAATTCCCACAGTGGCGGGTTCAGGCCTTCCTGCTGCGGCACGGCCGCCGCATCGGCCAGCCCGGCGTCCAGCAGGCAGTCGAGCAATTCCAGCGTCGCCGCGCGCGCCGCGACCAGCATGGTCGCCAGCCCGTCGGCATCGGCGCTGCGGAAGGATTCGTTCATCGGATGGCCGCTCCCGGTTGCGGGCGCAGGCGCCCCGTGCCATCCATTATCGGTGCCGCCGGTGCCGCTGCCAACCGACAGCCGGCGCCGCCGGCGCGCTTTTGGGATAATCGCTGGGCGTTTCCCCTTTCCTTCCATCTACTCCAGCCCGCCGATGAACATTTCCGCCGAACCGCCGCTGCGGCTCACCTCGTTTTCCCACGGCGGCGGCTGCGGCTGCAAGATCGCGCCCGGCGTGCTGTCGCAAATCCTGAAGCAGTCGGCGCCGCTGCCGCTGCCGCCGCAATTGATGGTCGGCATCGAGACCGCCGACGATGCCGCCGTCTATCGGCTGAACGACGAGCAGGCACTGATCGCCACCACCGACTTCTTCATGCCGATCGTCGACGACCCGTTTGACTTCGGCCGCATCGCCGCCACCAATGCGCTGTCCGACGTCTATGCGATGGGCGGCACACCGATCATGGCGCTGGCGATCCTGGCGATGCCGGTCGCCAAGCTACCGCTGGAGGTGATCGGCGAGATCGTGCGCGGCGGCCAATCGGTCTGCGCCGCCGCCGGCATCCCGGTGGCCGGCGGCCACACCATCGATTCGGTCGAGCCGATCTACGGCCTGGTCGCACTGGGCCTCGCGCATCCATCGCATATCAAGCGCAACGCCGACGCGCGCCCAAACGACCGGCTGATCCTCGGCAAGCCGCTCGGCGTCGGCGTGCTGTCGGCGGCGCTGAAAAAGAACCGCCTCGACGGCGCCGGCTACGCCGCGCTGATCGAACACACGACGCGCCTGAACACCGCCGGCCCGGCGCTGGCACGACTGCCCGGCGTGCATGCGCTGACCGACGTCACCGGCTTCGGCCTGCTCGGCCACGCGCTGGAAATGGCGCGCGGCGCCGGCCTCACGGCGCGGCTGCGGATGGCGGCGATTCCGTTCCTGCCGCGGGTACCGGAACTGGCCGAACAGGGCTGCATCACTGGCGCGTCCGGCCGCAACTGGGACGCCTACGGCCACGAGGTGCGGCTGGCGCCGCAGATCGCGCCGCTGCAGCAGGCGCTATTGACCGACCCGCAGACCTCGGGCGGGCTGCTGGTGGCCTGCGCGCCGGAAGCCGAAGCCGAAGCGCTGGCGATCCTGCGCGCCGCCGGCTTTATCGATGCCGCCGTGATCGGCGAGATGGCGCAAGGCGCGCCCGGCATCGAGGTGCTGGAGTAAGCGATGGCCTTCGTCGTCACCGAACCCTGCATCCAGTGCAAGCACACCGTCTGCGTGTCGGTCTGCCCGATGGACTGCTTCATGGAAGGGCCGAATTTCCTGGTAATCGCGCCGGAGGAATGCATCGACTGCTCGATGTGCGTGGCCGAATGTCCGCTCGGCGCGATCGTCAACGAAACCGAGATCGACCCCGACCAGGCGCACTTCATTGCGCTGAACCGCGAACTGGCTGTGCACCCGCAATGGACGCGCATCACGCGCGCCAAGGCACCGCTGCCCGATCACGAAGCCTGGGCGAAGGTGGCGGACAAGCTGCCGCTGTTGCGGCTCGCCGAAAAGGAAAGCGCATGACAAGGACACCGACGCCGCGTGACGCCGGAATGGCTGACGCCGCCTGCCGCATCGACGTCGCTGGCCCGGATGACGCCGCCACGGTGGCGCCGCTGTTCGACGCCTATCGGCAGTTCTACCGGCAGCCGTCCGACCCGGCGCTGGCGCTGGCTTTCGTCGGCGAGCGGCTGCGGCGGCGCGAATCGGTGATCCTGCTGGCGCGCGGCACCGACGGCGAGGCCCTCGGCTTCACCCAGCTGTATCCATCGTTTTCATCGGTATCCGCATGCGCGATCTGGGTCCTGAACGACCTGTACGTGCTGCCGCAGGCACGCGGACGCGGCGTCGGACGCGCGCTGCTGGATGCCGCCCGCGCCCAGGCGCTGGCCGCTGGCGCGCGCCGGCTCGACCTGTCCACCGCGCACGACAATCCGGCGCAAAAACTGTATGAAGCAGCCGGTTACCGGCGTGAGAGCGGCTTTTACCACTACAGCCTGCCACTGGCTTAAGGCTGCGCTGGTCAAGCTCGTCATTCCGGTGCTAGCCGGAACGGCAAACACCCGTTCAGTCCTGCCTCAATCGCGCCTGCCCGCCGCCACCTGCGGGCGCGCCACCGCGCCGCGCACCTCGAAGCGCAGGCGATCGACCTCCCGCCCTTTTTCGTCGACCAGCGCCAGCGTATGGCGGCCCGGCCACGGCAGCCAGTCGATATCGATGCCGGGCAGCGCCGTCTCCTTCGGCGCCGGCGGCAACCGCTTGCCGTCCAGCAGCCAGCTGCCGCGCGCCATTCCTTGCGCGGCAAAGCGCAGCCGCTGGTGGCCGGGCGGGATGTCGGGATCAAGCGCGACCAGCATGCCGTCGGTCGGATAGCGGATCGCCGGCGCGGCCCGCTCCGGCTGCGCCCGTGCGATCAGCTCGCGTTCGGTGCCGGCCAGGAAATATTCGCGGCGCGGCGCTTCCAGCTGGTCCTGGTAGCGGATCTCGCGCGCCAGCACGCCGGG
>JBAUJK010000382.1:0-7868 GCA_049683695.1 Burkholderiaceae bacterium | reverse complement strand
CCTCCATGCCGAGCGCGCGCAGCGCCGCCATGATCGGCTGTTCGTCGTCCAGCGTGTGGTGGACGCCAAGCTGGCGTTGCAGCAGGTTGAAATCGAGCGCCGCGATGCCGGCCATGCCCTGCAGCCGGTCGCGGATCTGCCGCTCCTCGGTCGGGCAGTCCATGTTGTCGATCCGCAATTGCAGCCGGCGCGTGCCAGCCACGACTTCGGGCGCCGGCGCAACGGCGGCGGCCTCCGGTGGCGGCGCGGCGCAGCATTCGGTCGCGTGGTGATGATGGTGCATTGCAACTCCTGACAAACGGTATAGTCTTATTAAAGACCCTGTAGCCACTACAGAGTCAACCGTTTGTGCACGGCCAGCACGCAAGCCTCTGCCGCTCATCAAGGAAACCGCCATGAACCGCCCCACCCCGCATGCCATCGCCGATGTTGCCCCGCGCCCGCGCCTGAAGATCGGCGCGCTGGCCGAGCGCACCGGTTGCCCGGTCGAAACCATCCGCTATTACGAACGCGCCGGCCTGCTGGCGGCGCCGCCGCGCTCCGACGGCAATTACCGGATGTACGACGACACCCACGTCGAGCGGCTACAGTTCATCCGCCACTGCCGATCGCTCGACATGACGCTGGACGAAATCCGCAGCCTGCTGCGCTTCAGCGACGATCCGGAAGGAAATTGCGGGGAAGTAAACCTGCTGCTCGACAAGCACATCGGCCACGTCGCGCAGCGCATCGAGGAATTGAAGGCACTGCAGGGGCAATTACAGGAATTGCGCGGCACCTGCGCACGGGCGCAGGCGGTCCGGGATTGCGGCATCCTGCAGGGATTGGCGCGCGCCGAAGACGTCGGCGGCACCCGGTTGGGAACGCATGGCGGCGGTTGCCACTGAAGGCGGGCCGGCGGCCGTCGGCCACCGCCACGCCATTCCATTCAATAGCGCGGTGAGCGCAGCAACCGGCTCAGCAGGAAGCCGACGCCGGCCGCGATCGCCAGCGCGGTGCCGGGTTTTTCGCGGACATAGGCGCGGCACTCTTGCATCATCTTTTGCTGCATGTCCATCATCTGCTCGCTGCGCGCGCCGAGGGTATGGGTTGCCTGGGTGGCGACGCCGGCCAGCTTGTCGACCGCCTGGTGGGCGCCGGTGGCCAGGCGGTTGACCGCCGGATGCAGACTGTCGGAAACCTGCTCGATCGTTTCATGCGCTTGGGCGCCGGCCTGTTCCACCTTGTTTTCCGCTGAATGTCCGTTGGGTCCCGGGGGCGATGTATTCATGGTGTGGTCCTTGTGTGAAGAGTCAAATATTGCCTGTCGTCATTGCCGTGTATCGACCGGTACGCGGCGTTCCGGTCCGGGTAGCGCTTGCGCGCCCGGACCGGAATCGTCGCACCGGCCCACTTCCGCCGCCGCCCGCGCCGCCTCGTTCGGCTAACGCGGTGTACCGCGCCGGAACAGATTGACGATTGCCAGCAGCACTACCGCGCCGAGGAACGAAGCAAACAGCGCCCCGAGGCTGAAGTCGTTCTGGTTGATGGTGCCGGTTCCCAACAGCGGTGCGATGATCCATCCACTGAGCAAGGCGCCGACCACGCCAACCACCACGTTCAGAATCAAGCCCTGCTGCGCGTCGGTTTTCATGAGCAGGCTTGCCAGCCAGCCGATAATGCCGCCAACCACGATCCAGATAATGAAATTCATTTGTCTCTCCGATATCAGTGAAGTGGAACCAAATCCATCACAGTCCTGAATGCCGTGCGGTTCGTGTAACGGTATTCCGGTCCGCCGATGGGCCCGAGCAGCGACAGCAAACTCTTGTTATAGGAACAAGCAACGCCGGCTTAAGTTCCATGCCGGCGCGCCATGGCGCACACATCGTTTGCTTTTTTTCGGCTGAGCGGTTTGTCGCGCGGCAGCCGCAATAATGTGAAATCGATGTCACATTGTTTGCGGCGGCTGGGGCACTAGGCTATTCTGGCGCTCGCAGTCGCCCGGCCGGTCGGGCCGCGGTCGTTGACGCGGGTTCGGCGGGCCGGGCGGCCACGGGCATTACCGGAGGTGGCAATGGATCAGATACCCTTTGAAAAGGTAACGCTGAAAGAAGCGAAGGCGGTGCTGGACTCGGACGGGCCGCAAAAGAAAAAGATCGACTGGACCCAGCTGCGGCGGCCGCTGAATCCGCACAGCCTGAAACTGACCGACTTCGCGGTGCGCTGGCTGTTCGCGCTGCCCAAGGACATCCTGCCGAAGACGCTGGCGCGCGAGTATCCGCGCATCATCAATCAGGTCGCCGACCGCTGGGACACGCCGCCGGATTGCCTGAAATACCTGGACCAGTTGCTGATCGACGAGCGCGGCACGCGCCAGGGTTTTTCCAACAAGATCGTGTTCGAGCTGCACCGCCTGAAGGCGCATCTGGCTGCGCCGGTGGAAGAATAGCCGCGCACCACGCACACCGATTGCGGCGGCGGGCGCCGCCCGCTCCTCCTGCTACAGCTTGCCGGCCTTCCGCATCCGGTAGGTCAGGCCCTCGACGATGTCCTTCTTTTCATGCTTCTTGGCGAAGTCGAGCGCCGTCATCCCCAGGTCGTTCTTCAGCCCCAGATCGGCGCCCTCGTCCAGCAGCAGCTTGACGGTCAGGATATGGCCGCCGCGCGCGGCCATCATCAGCGGCGTGGTCTTGTTCGGCGACTCCGCGTCGATGTAGGCGTGGTGCTCCAGGAGCAGCTGGACGACGTCGTTGTGGCCGGCCGCCGCCGCGTAGTGCAGCGCGGTCCAGCCGACCTGGTTCACCTCGGCGCCGCGTGCGATCAGCGCCTCCACCGCCGGCCGGTTGCCGGTATAGGCGGCGATCATCAGCGCGGTGTCGCCATTGCGCGCACGCACTCCCAGGTCGATGCCGCGCGACTCCATCAGCACCGCGAACGACTTCATCGACTTTTCGCGCAACGCCACCATCAGCCCGGTTTCGCCGCGCACCGGCTCGACCGTGTTCGGATCGATGCCGCGCTGCAGCAGCGCACGCACGCGATCGGCCTGGTCGAACTTGACGGCCTTGAAGAAATCGTCGAAGGCGGAGGCGCCAGCCAGCGCCGGCAGCAATGCACCGATCGCCGCGGCGCAGCCGGCGCGCAGCAGGCGGCGTCGGCCGCGGGCGGTTTCTGACTTGAGATTCGACATGAGTTTCCTAATGCACGATCTTGAATAAATTGAAGAAATTTTCCGTGGTGTGGCGCGCCACTTGCTCCACCGGCACGCCCTTCAGCTGCGCCAGGAATTCCGCCACGTGCTTCACCAGCCCCGGTTCGTTGGTCTTGCCGCGGTACGGCACCGGCGCCAGGTAGGGCGAATCGGTTTCGATCAGCATCCTCTCGAACGGAACCGCGCGCGCCACCGCCTGCAACTCGCGCGCGTTCTTGAAGGTGACGATGCCGGAGAACGAGATGTAGAAGCCCATCGCCATCGCCGCCTCGGCCACTTGCAGCGATTCGGTGAAGCAGTGCATGACGCCGCCGGCGCCACCGGCATCAAGGCCGGCGCCCTCTTCGCGCATGATGCGGATCGTGTCCTCGGACGCGGCGCGGGTATGGATGATCAGCGGCTTGCCGCTGTCGCGCGAGGCGCGGATGTGGGTGCGGAAGCGTTCGCGCTGCCATTCCAGGTCGCCCTGCAGCCGATAGTAGTCGAGCCCGGTCTCGCCGATCGCCACCACCTTCGGATGCTGCGACAGCCGCACCAGTTCGGCCACCGACGGCTCCGGCGTGTCGTCATAGTCGGGATGCACGCCGACCGACGCATAGATGTTCGGATACTGCTCGGCCAGAGCGCGCACCTGCGGAAACTCCGGCAGGTCGCAGGCGACGCACAGCGCGTGGCTGACCTGGTTTTGCGCCATCCGGTCGAGGATGTCTGGCAGGCGCGCGGCCAGGTCGGGAAAATTGATGTGGCAATGGGAGTCGATATACATGGCGCGCATTGTACGCGTTCGGGCCGATTCGGGCTGCGCGTGCGGACCCGGCGCAGCACCGCGAAAAACCAAAATACGAGGAGTATGCCGAAAAAACGGCCTATGCCGGGCGTCCGACCTTCGGTTTCAAAAATACCCGCCTAAGTATATCGATAGCTAGATGGTGTGCGTGGAACGCCCGGACGCCAGCGCGGTGCCGAGGATTTCCTCGATGCGGGCCTTGGTGCGGTGTCCGCTTTCATCGTCCGGGAAATGCACGCCGATGCCCTGGGTCTTGTTGTGGTTGGCGCCGGGCGGCGTGATCCATGCCACCTTGCCGGCGATCGGGTACTTGCCGGGATCGTCCATCAGCGTCAGGATCAGGTAGATTTCATCGCCCAGCTGGTATTGCTTGGAGGTCGGCACGAACAGCCCGCCATGCGTCAGGAACGGCATGTAGGCCGAATGCAGCGCCGATTTTTCCTTGATCGCCAGCGACAGCACCGACGGGCGCACGCCGCCGCCGGCGGCTGGGGAAACGGTGGAAAGGTCGGCCATCGCGGCTCCTCCTTCAGGCTCGGGAATCGGAAAAAATTGTCGAATACTCGATCAGCATGTCTTCGATGAACAGGCGCGGCGACAGCGGATGCGCGGCCACCGCCGCCCGTTCGCCGGCGCTCTTGATCGCCTGCGCCAGCGCGCCGGCTTCGGCGCGGCCGGCCAGCGCCGCCAGTTCCTTGCGATAGCGCGGATAGTAGCGCACCCGCCCGGCCAGCTTCAGCGCGAACAGATCGTACAGCCAGCGCTGGAGCCACGCCACCTGTTCCGGCAGCGGCACCTTCTGCAGCTTCTCGGCCGCCTTCAGCGCGCCGTCGACGCCCGGCTGCGCCAGCTGGCGCAGGAATTCCTCCATCGCCTCGCGTTCGCCGCCTTCGGCCAGCGCGCGCGCCGCCAGCGGCGCGCCGCCCTGTTCGGCCAGCCACATCTCGGCATCGGCGGCGGCCACGCCCTGCTGGCGCAGCCAGGCCAGTGCCGCATCGGGCGCCGGCAGCGCCAGCGCGAACTTGCGGCAGCGCGACAGGATGGTCGGCAGCAGCCGGTCCGGGTTGTGCGTCACCAGCAGGAACACCGTGTCCGGCGGCGGCTCCTCCAGCGTCTTCAGCAGCGCGTTGGCGGCCGGCGCGTTCAGCGCCTCGGCCGGATACAGCAGCACCACGCGCACGCCGCGCCGGTGGGTCGAGATGTTCATGAAATCGGCCAGCGCGCGGATCTGGTCGATGCGGATGTCCTTCGACGGCGTCTTGCTCTTGGCGCCCTTCTTGCCGTCCTCGTCGGCCGCTTCGTCGTCGTCCGCCGCTTCCAGCGCTTCCGGCCGCACGCAGCGGTAGTCCGGGTGATTGCCCTGCGCGAACCAGCCGCAGGACGCGCAGGTACCGCAGGCGTGCCCCTCGGCGTCCGGCGCCTGGCACAGCAGCGCCTGCGCGAAGGCTTCGGCGAAGCAGGTCTTGCCGATGCCTTCGGCGCCATGGAACAGTAGCGCGTGCGGCAGCCGTGCGGCCAGTTGGCGCAGGCGGCGCCAGTCGTCGATCTGCCAGGGAAATACCGAATTACCCATTCTATTCAATATCTTGCATGATATTTATAATAAATCACTCAAGAAAGAGTAACTTTTCCTTGTGGTTCAAATACTTGCAATGATTTTTTCAAGTTCTTTCTGAATTTCGACGATCGGCCGCGTCGCGTCGATCACGCGAAAGCGCTGCGGGAATTCGGCCGCGCGCCGCAGGTATTCGGCGCGGGTGGCGGCGAAGAATTCGCCCTGCTCGCGTTCGAACTTGTCCGGCGCACGGGCAGCCGCCAGCCGTTCGCGCGCGACTTGCGGCGGCACGTCGAACAACAGCGTCAGGTCCGGCTGCAGCGCCGGATGCACCCATTGCTCCAGTGTTTCCAGCTTGGCGCGCCCCAGATGCCGGCCGCCGCCCTGGTAGGCGAAGCTGGCGTCGGTGAAGCGGTCGGAAATCACCCAGTCGCCGCGCGCCAATGCCGGCTCGATCACTTCCGCCAGGTGTTCGCGGCGGGCGGCGAACATCAGCAGCGCCTCGGTTTCCAGGTGCATAGGCTGGTGCAGCAGCAGTTCGCGCAGGCGCTCACCGAGCACGGTGCCGCCCGGCTCGCGGGTGGTGACGACGGTTTTGCCGCGCGCGCGCAGCAGGCCGGCGACGAACTCGATGTGGGTCGACTTGCCGGCGCCGTCGATGCCTTCGAAGGTGATGAATTTGCCTGGCACTGCGCGCCTTTCGAACGGAAGCCGGACTATTGCCCGCGCTGGTATTTGTTGACGGCCGAGTTGTGCTCGCCGAGGTTGCTGGAAAAATGGCTGCTGCCGTCGCCGCGGGCAACGAAGTACAGCGCATCGGTCTTGGCCGGATGCAGCGCCGCCGCCAGCGAGGCAGCTCCCGGCAGCGCGATCGGCGTCGGCGGCAGGCCGCGCCGGGTGTAGGTGTTGTACGGCGTGTCGGTTTCCAGGTCGCGCTTCCTGATGTTGCCCTGGTAACGCTCGCCCATGCCGTAGATCACGGTCGGATCGGTCTGCAGCAACATGCCGACCTTCAACCGGTTGATGAAGACGCCGGCGATCAGGTCGCGCTCGGCCTTTTGCCCGGTTTCCTTTTCGATGATCGAAGCCATGATCAGCGCCTCGTACGGCGTCTTGTACGGCAGGTCCGGATCGCGCCCGTCCCAGGCTTCGGCCAGCCGCTTCTGCAGCAGCGCGTACGCTTGCTTGTAGACCTGCAGGTCGCTGGCGCCCTTCGCGAACAGGTAGGTGTCGGGAAAGAACAGCCCTTCCGGCGCGCTGTAGTCGCCGGTGATCCTGGCTAGCAACTCACTGTCGGACAGCAGCGTAGTGTCGTGCTTCAGGGCCGGGTGCTGCGCGATTGCCTGCCGCATCTGCTTGAAGGTCCAGCCTTCGATGATGATCAGCGCCTGCTGCGCGAACTCGCCGCGCTCCAGTTGCCGCAGCAAATCCTGCGGCGTCGCGCCGGTCTTCAGCTCGTAGCTGCCGGCTTTGATGCGGGTCGCCTTGCCGGTAATGCGCGCCAGGAGCGCCAGCAGCGTCGGATTGACCGGCACGCCGGCTGCGGCAACCTGGCGCGCACTGGCATCCAGGCCGCTCCCGGGCTCAATCGTGAATTCGACCGGCGGAGCGCCGGCGGCGAGAATCGGCGTGCGCGCCCAGTAGGCGCCGGCGGCGGCCAGCGCCAGCACCAGCAGCACGCCGTAGGCAAAGAGTTTTTTCAGCAAGATCGGCCCGGTGGTTTGGCGCCTTCAAACATGTTTTTCTGGCGCTACTATAATCAACCCCTAATGATACCGGCGGATCGCATTCCGCCCTACCCCTACTTCAAGACGGATCACATGGAGCAATGGTTGCAATTCCTGGCGCAGCAGGGAGCTGAGTTCGGCGCCGGGCCGGCGCCCGAGGTGCTGGGTTTCGGTGACGCCGGCGCCGGCTTGCCGGCCGCCGATTTCGTTGCGCCGCTGACCGGACTGGGACTGATCGCCGCCAGCGGCGACGAAGCGGCGCACTTCCTGCACAACCAGCTGACCAACGACGTCGAGCACCTGGGCACCGATGAGGCGCGCCTGGCCGGTTACTGCACGCCGAAGGGTCGCCTGCTGGCGACCATGCTGATATGGAACCGCGGCGACGCGATCCTGTTGCAGATGCCACGCGCGATCCTGCCGCCGCTGCAGAAGCGGCTGCAGATGTTCGTGCTGCGCGCCAAGGTCAAGCTGGCCGATGCCAGCGACCAGTACGCGATCCTCGGGCTGGCGGGCGCACGCGCCGGCACGCTGCTGGGCCGGTGGTTCGACGCGCTGCCGGCAGCGCCGTACGGCGCCGTGCATGGCACCGCCGGCACGCTGATC
>JBAUJK010000381.1:0-14426 GCA_049683695.1 Burkholderiaceae bacterium | reverse complement strand
CGGCTGCCGGGTGCGCTGCTGGCGCTGGGCGCGGCCTTGCTGTTCGCGCTCGGCACCGTCACGCTGGGCCCGCTGGCGCTGCCGCCGCTGACCGCGGTGGTCTGGCAGCTGGCGCTCGGCTGCGCGCCGATGCTGCTGTTCGGCATCCTGTTCGAACGCCCGGATCCTGGTGCGCTGACGCCGCTCGGCTGGGGGTTGATGGCGTACATGACCGCGGTGCCGATGGCGGTCTGCTATCTCAGCTGGTTCGCGGCGCTGCGGCGGCTGCCGCCGGCGACCGCGTCGATGGCGACGCTACTGACGCCGGTGGTCGGCGTGCTGACCGCCGCGCTGATCCTCGGCGAGCCGCTGGCGCTGAAGGAAGGGCTGGGGCTGGCGGTCGTCATCGGCGGCCTGGCGCTGGTGCTGCGCAAGGCCTGAGCGGCGCGCTCGGGGTGCCGGCTTGCGGTACGCGGCTCCGGTCCGCGCGAACAGGAAGGCCAGGTGCCGGCGGCCATCCGCTCGCGGCGGCATCCATCGGACATTCCGCGCATTCACGGCCTCGCTGCCGCTGCTGGGTTGCCGCGCCGTTCTAGGACGACGGCACCGGCACATGGTCGCGCAGCAGCTCGGCGAACTCGTTGCCCGGGATCGGCCGGCTGAAGTAGTAACCCTGCATTTCGTCGCAGGCATGCGCGCGCAGGAAGGCTTCCTGTTCGCGCGTTTCGACGCCCTCGGCCACTACCGTCAACGACAGCGTCTTGCCCATCGCGATGATCGCCTCGGTGATCGCCTTGTCCTCGTTGTTGGTGGCGACGTCGCGGATGAAGGAGCGATCCACCTTCAGCGTGTCGATCGGAAAGTTCTTCAGCTGGCCGAGCGACGAATAGCCGGTGCCGAAATCGTCGATCGCCAGGCGCACGCCCAGCTGCTTGATCTCGGACAGCAGCTTGACCGCCTGCGCCGGATTCTGGATCACCATGCCTTCGGTGATTTCCAGTTCCAGCAAGTGCGGCGCCATGCCGGTCTCGGCCAGGATTTCGGTCAGGTCGGTCAGCAGGTGCTCGTCGCCGAACTGGCGCACCGACAGGTTGACCGCCATGCAGATCGGCGGCAACCCCTGCTTTTGCCAGGCGACGTTCTGCAGGCAGGCGGTGCGCAATACCCATTTGCCGATCGGTACGATCAGGCCGGTTTCCTCGGCAGCCGGGATGAACTGCGCCGGCGACACCGTGCCGAGTTCCGGGTTGTCCCAGCGCAGCAGCGCCTCGACGCCGGTGATGGCGCCGCTGCAGAGATCGCGCTTGGCCTGGTAGTGCAGCGCCAGCTCGCCGTTTTCCATCGCGTGCCGCAGGTTGTTTTCCAGCGTCAGCCGTTCCAGCGACTGCGAGGTGATGTCGTTCGAATAGAACTGGAAATTGTTCTTGCCTTCGCTCTTGGCGAAATACATCGCGATGTCGGCATTCTTCATCAACGTCTGCTCGTCGGCGCCATCCTGCGGATACAGGGCGATGCCGATGCTGGCCGTGACCCGGCATTCGCGGCCCAGCAAGAGCACCGGCTTGATCGCCGCCGACAGCAGCTTGCGCGCCACCGTGCGCACCTTGTCGACGCTCTTGACGTCCTCGATCAGCACCACGAACTCGTCGCCGCCCAGCCGGGCAATCACGTCGGAAGCACGCAGCGCCTTCTTGAAGCGCTCGGTGATTTCCTGCAGCAGCTGGTCGCCGGCGACGTGCCCGAGCGTGTCGTTGATGAACTTGAAGCGATCGAGGTCGATGAACAGCACCGCGACCTTGCGCTCGTTGCGATGGGCGCCGGTCAGCGCATGCGACAGCAGCTGGTTGAACATCGCGCGGTTCGGCAGCCCGGTCAGGCTGTCGTGCGTGGCCAGGTGCTGGATGCGCGCTTCGGCGATCTTCTGGTCGGTGATCTCGCGCGAGACGCCGCGATAGCCGACGAAACGATTTTCCTGGTCGAACATCGGCTCGCCGGAGACACTGATGTAGTACGGCGTGTCGTTGGCCAGCTGGCGGAACATGATGGCGTCGCGGAACGGCTGCCGCGACTGCAGCAGTGCGCGGTGCGCCTCCCAGCCGCCGGGCGCATGCATTTCCAGCTCGGTTTCCCACGGATGCCGGCCGATGAAGGTGCGCTGGATGGCGTTGCTGGTGGTGTGCCGGCTTTCCATCCGGGTATAGCGCAGCTCTGCGTCCTGCTCCCAGTACCAGTCGGACGACAGGTTGGTCAGCGCCCGGAAGCGTGCCTCGCTTTCGCGCAGCGCCTGCTCGGTCTTGCGGCGCTCGGTGACGTCGCGCAGAATGCCGCAGAAGCCGATCGGATGGCCGGCACTGTCGCGCACCAGCTGCACCGAGCCTTCGCCGACCACCGTGTGCCCAGCCTTGTGCACCATGTCCCAGTCGAAGCTCGGCGTGCTGATGCCGGTACGGTAGACCTCGTTGAACAGCTGGAACACCCGCGCCGCCGTCGCCGGCGCCTGGATCTCGCGGTAGTTCTGCCCGGGCAGTTCTTCCATGTCGTAGCCGATCAGGCGCGCAAAGGCGCCGTTGCACAGCACGATGCTGCCGCGCAGGTCGACTTCGTAGTAGGCGTCCTCGATGGTTTCCAGGATCAGGCGGTAGCGCGCCTCGACCGCGCGCTGCTCGCGCTCCGCATGGCGACGCTCCTTCTCGCGCGCGAACCCCTGCAGCGCGAAGGCGAGATTGCGCGCCAGCCGCTCGATCAGCTGCAGCGTTTCGTCATCGAACGCATTCTTTTCAGCCGAATAGAACAGCAATACGCCCTGCGCACGCTCGTCCTGCAGCAGCGGCACCGCGGCACCGGAGCGCACCTGGTGGCGCTCAGCCATTGCATGCCACGGCGCGGTGCGCGGATCGGCCAGGATATCGTTGCTGAAGGCCGGCTGCCGGCTACGGAAGGCGGTGCCGACCAGTCCCTGCCCGTGCGGCCCGTCGGCCACCGAGATCGGCGCCCCGGCGCTGATCTCCTCCGGCCGCATCCCGTTGGCGTCGGCAATGCGCACATTGCCGCCGGAGGCGACGATGCGCACGTTGCCGCTGTCGCCATCAGGCAGCGCGATCGCCATCACGCGGAACTTGCCGCTCTCGACCGCGGCGTCGCATACCCGCCGGAACAGATCGCCCTCGTCAGTGGCGCGCAGGATCGCCTCGTTGGTAGCCGACAGGACGGCATAGATCGCCGCCAGATGGCTCCAGGCGGCATCGTTTCTGGACGGTTCGGTGCTTTCCATGCAATATTTTCCGGGATGCGGTCATCGGCGCTGGCCGAAATCGCGCGCCGCCGGCGCGCTCTCATCGAGTCTAGCGGCACAATTCCCCAGCAGCAACTATCAGGCGTGGCTGCGGTGCCCAATGTTCGGAATTCGTGGCGCGCCAGCCTCGCAGCCGGCCGCGAGGTCTATACGTTGTCGGCGACGCCGTAGCGACGGCGATAGGCGGTCACCGCGTCCCGGTACTGCGCCAGTTCCGACCCGGCGCCGGCAGCGGCGATGTATTCCAGCAGGTCGTCCAGGCTGGCAATCGCGATCACCGGCATGCCGTAGGCGGCGGCCACTTCCTGCACTGCCGACGCTGCCGACAGTGCATCGTCGGCCCCGGAGCGCTCCATGCGATCGAGCGCGATCAGCACCGCGCACGGCGTGGCGCCGGCGGCACGGATGACCTCGACCGATTCGCGCACCGAGGTGCCGGCCGAAATCACATCGTCAACGATCACCACCCGTCCCGCCAGCGGCGCACCGACCACGCTGCCGCCCTCGCCGTGGTCCTTGGCTTCCTTGCGGTTGAACGCGAACGGCGTGTTGCGCCCCTGTTGCGCCAGCGCGACGGCGGTGGCCGATGCCAGCGTAATGCCCTTGTAGGCGGGACCGAACAGCATGTCGAATTCGAGCCCGGACTCGATCAGCGTGCGCGCATAGAAATCGGCCAGCCGGCCGAGCGAGGCGCCGTCGTTGAACAGCCCCGCATTGAAGAAGTAGGGCGTGGTGCGCCCGGCCTTGGTGACGAACTGGCCGAAGCGCAGGACGCCGGCGGCGACCGAAAAGGCGATGAATTGTTGGCGTAGCGTGCTGTTCAAGATCGATCCCGCATCAGAAGTGGCTGGCATGTGGCTGAGTTGCGCCGGCATCGCGCCGCCGCAGCCGCCCATTTTAATGGGTTCCGCCATCGCCACCGGCCCGCAGCGCCGGATCGGGTATGCTAGCCAGCCATGTTTTTTGCCAATGAGTCCCGATGAAGATCATCTCCGCCAACCTGAACGGCATCCGCTCCGCCGCCCGCAAGGGCTTTTTCGAATGGCTGCAGGCGCAAGACGCCGACTTTGTCTGCGTGCAGGAGCTGAAGGCGCAGGAAGCCGACATGACGCCGGAATTCCTGAACCCGCCCGGCTACCACGGCTACTTCCATTACGCCGAGAAGAAAGGCTATTCCGGCGTCGGCCTCTACAGCCGGCAGCCGGCGAAGAACGTGATCATCGGCTTCGGCAATCCGGAATTCGACGCCGAGGGCCGCTACGTCGAATGCGACTTCGGCGCGCTGACCGTGATCTCGCTGTACTGCCCGTCCGGCTCGTCCAGCCCGGAGCGCCAGGAAGCCAAGTTTCGCTTCATGGAAGCCTTTCTGCCGCACCTGCTGGCACTGAAAAACAGCGGCCGCGAAATCGTCATCTGCGGCGACTGGAACATCGCGCACCGCGAAATCGACCTGAAGAACTGGAAGAGCAACCAGAAGAATTCCGGCTTCCTGCCGGAAGAACGCGCCTGGCTGTCGCGCGTGTTCGAGGAAATCGGCCTGGTCGACGTCTATCGCTGCCTGCATCCGGATGCCACCGGCGACTGCTATACCTGGTGGAGCAATCGCGGCCAGGCGTGGGCGAACAACGTCGGCTGGCGCATCGATTATCAGATTGCGACCGCAGGGTTCGCCGGCAAGGCGAGTCGGGCGGCGATCTACAAGGAAGCGCGCTTTTCGGACCATGCGCCGTTGACGATCGAATATGAGCCGCTCTGGCAGCCTTGAAGAGGAATGGGGTTGAATGCCGACCACCGGCGCCGGGATGCTGGCGCCCGAAACGGACTCACATGAAACCGGGGTTGCGCGGCAGATAGCGTGTCCAGTCGCCGCAGTCGCGCGTCGACATCAGCACCATCGGAAGCGCGAATCGCATGCCTTGGCTGGCCGCGATCGCCAGTGCATTGCTCGTCCCCGGAACGAACGCTGAGACCTGCTTCGCATCACGTGCGCCGGCCATCGCCAGCGCGGCCGTGAAGGCACCGGACATCGCATGCGCATGCATCACCGCCAGGGGACCGATGTGACCCGTTGCGCCGACGTACGCGTAGCCGACGCGTTCGCCTCCCTCTTCGAGGAATACGCCTTCCACCCCGGGATCGCCCAGCAGATAGCGGTGATGCTTCTCTCTCGACACGCCCAGGGTTGCGACGTCGATCTGGCGCAGCGTCTCGAGATCGACGGCAGTTGTGCGGATCGGCGTCGCACGCAGTGCCGGCCCCTGCGCATGGCGCGCCAATGACTCGCGCTCGATGCTGCACAAATGGATGGGTACGCGCGGAAACAGGCCATGCCGCACGTACAGTCCCTGGGACACGACATTGAAGGCGAAGGTGATCAGGCTCTTCTCGGTCGCACCGGCCTGGCTCGCATGCTGCAGGGTGCGGGCCAACAGTTCGTTGCCGATGCCCTGCCCCTGTCGGCCGGGCGCGACGAACAGCTCCGCCAGGAACCAGAGCCGACCGCAGACCCAGCTCAGCGCGAAACCGACAATCTCGCCATCCTCCTCCGCCAGCCACACGCCGCGTGGATCGTCCCGAAGGCAGAACGTCTGGAAGCCGGGAGCCCGCGACGTGGCGATCGAGCCGAAACCGTGGCGGGTGGTCAGGTCGTTGATGCTGCGGACAACCAGTTCCTCCGCGCTTGCCAGTTCGCCAGCACGTGCTGTTCGGAAAACGAGCGACATGGCAACCTCCGCAGTGACAGCCCTTCGATGACCCAGGCATCCTGATGCCCAGGTTTGCGCGTACCCGTGGAACAAGTCATCGTCCCGTCATGATGACTTCACAAAACGATGCAACCCTGACACGCTATGACGACGGCGCCGAAAGTCAAGGAAACTTTTCAACGAAACCGCCAGCCGGCCTCATTGGAAGTACCCGGGCGGAGCTCGAAAGCGGATGTTCGGCAATAGTTTTGCGGGCCGGGACGCCGACTTGACGTTCGTTGGTCGGATCGCACAGGCGGTCTTGGCCTCGGCAGCATCCATGTCCATGGCATGATTCCATGTCGGACGGAAATTTTTACCCCATTTGAAGCCAGGCGTTGCAACCAACCTCGATACGAGCCATGAGACATAGCGAACGACACAAGACACATCGGACAGGCTGGCTACGAGCCGCCGTTCTTGGCGCCAACGATGGCATCGTTTCCACTGCCAGCCTGATCCTGGGCGTCGCCGCCACCGGCGCCGGCACCAAGGCGATTCTTGTCGCCGGCGTTGCCAGCCTGGTTGCCGGAGCCATGTCGATGGCTGCCGGCGAGTATGTCTCGGTCAGCTCGCAGGCCGATACCGAAAATGCCGATCTGACCCGCGAAAAAGCGGAGCTGGCCGAGAACCCCAGGCAGGAACACGCGGAGCTGACGGCCATCTACGTCAAGCGCGGCCTCGACCAGGCACTGGCATCGAACGTCGTCACCCAGCTGATGGCGCACGATGCGCTGGCGGCGCACGCGCGGGACGAACTCGGGATATCCGACACATTGGCCGCCAGACCGGTACAGGCCGCGTTCGCCTCGGCCGGCACGTTTGCCGCCGGCGCGTTGCTGCCGCTGCTGATGGTCCTGGTACTCCCGGCCCCTGCGCTGATGTGGGGCCTGGCCGGCAGTTCGCTCTTCTTTCTTGCGCTGCTCGGTCTGATTGCCGCGCGCGCCGGGGGTGCGCCCTTGCTGGTGTCTGCCACCCGCGTGACCTTCTGGGGTGCATTGGCGATGGCACTCACCGCCGGGGTCGGCGCGCTGTTTGGAGTGGCGGCCTGACATGCATGCCTGCATGGCAAACGCCCGCCCAGGCTGATGCCGAGAAACAGCTGTCAGCGCAGCCCTGCCGGAGTGGTGCCGAGTTCGCGCTTCACCAATTTGCGCAGCGCCGTCCCGTCCTGGTAGCCGATCCTCTCGGCAATCGCATCGATCGACAGCGACGTGGTCTCAATCAGGTGCACGGCATGCGTCAGTTTGCGGCGCTGGATGAACTTGACCGGAGAGACGCCGGTCGCCGCGTGGATTCTGCGCGCCAGGGTCTTGGCCGACATCGCCAGTTCGGACGACAGCGCGGCCACGCTGATCGGCTGCGACAGGTTGCCGTCGATCCATCGTTCGGCGGCGACCACGGTCGCATCGACGTGTTGCACATGGGTTTGCAGCATGTACCGCGCTTGCGACGGGCGCTGGTCGATCAGCAGGTAGCGCGAACACAAATGCGCGACGGCGGCGCCCATCGTATCGGCGACGATCGCCAGCGCCAAATCCAGTTGCGAAAAGGCGGAGCCGGCGGTCAGGTACTGGTCATCGCGCACCAGCATCTTCGCTTCATCCAGTCTGATATCCGGATAGCGGGCGCGGAAAATCCGGGCCAGCCACCAGGTCGTCGTTGCGGCACGGCCCGACAGCAGGCCGGCTTGCGCAAGCAAGAAAACCGAAGAGCAGGATGCGGCGATTTTCACCTTCCGCTCGCCGAGCGCCTGCAGCAGGCGCATCGCTTCGAGCGCGTCGTTTTTTGCACAGCGTGCCGTGATCTGGTCGTCGGATACCAGCCCGGCGCCGGGAACGATGACCCAGTTCGGCGCCATGCGCGTGCTGCCGACTTCCGCAAACGTCATGTCGGCGGTCAGCCGCAGGCCCGCTCCCGTTTGCACAAATTTCCTGTGCGCGGCGACCGCCACCCGGATTTTCTCCCTGCCGCCGCTGCCGGCAACGAAGGCGGCGCCGGCCTTCAAGGTGTCGAGCGTGATGGCCAGGCTGGAGTCCATGACGCCTTCCAGCGCCAGTATCAGGATCGTTTGCATTTGTCCATTTTGGCATGAAATAAGTCAATTCCGACAATCCTTGATTTGATTTCCGGACATTAGACTGGGGCCTCTTCATCACGGAGGCCAACATGCCGAACGACACGACGCCGCATCGGAACATGCACGAGGACGATCCGCTCTCGGATTTCGAGCACCGCCCGATCACTCTGGACGGGGTCACCAAGCTGGTCCACGTCGCCGGCAAGGGACCGGCAGTGATCGTGATGACCGAGATGCCGGGCATCAGTCCGCATGTCGCCCGTTTCAGCCGATGGGTGCGCGATGCCGGCTTTTGCGTGTACATGCCGTCGCTGTTCGGGCGCGACGGTGCCGTGCCCGACGTCGAGGAAGGCCTAGCCGTGATCAAGCGCGCCTGCGTCAGCGCCGAATTCCGCGCCTTCGCTTCCAACCAGTCCAGCCCGGTCACGCAATGGCTGCGCGCGCTCGCGCGTCTCGCGCATCAAGAATGCGGCGGGCCGGGCGTCGGCGCGATCGGCATGTGCTTCACCGGCAATTTTGCGCTGACGATGATGCTGGAGCCGTCGATGCTGGCGCCGGTCGTGTGCCAGCCGTCACTGCCGCTGGACGACCCGGCCGGCATCGAGATGGCTGCCGACGAACTGGCCGCGGTCCGCGAACGGCTGGAGCGGGACGATCTGACGGTCATGGCCTATCGCTTCGAGGGCGACAAGCATTGCCGGGCGCAGCGGTTTGCCGCCTACGCCGAGGCGCTTGGCGACCGCTTTGTGGCGCGGATACTGCCGGACAGCGCAGCCAATCCGGACACGCCGCCGTTCTTCCGGCAAGTCGTAGCCTGTCCCCACAGCGTGGTGACGGCCCATTTGATCGACGAGGCGGGCCAGCCGACGCTGGCGGCGCGGGACGAAATCCTGGCGTTCTTCGCGCGCCGGCTCGGCCAATGAATCAAGGGCAAGGCGCCATGGGCCGCCGCCCGGCATTCCGCATCACGCCTGCTGCGCCGCCAGCTTGTCGTCGCGCCGCCCATACTGCTGCGCCATCACCGCGCACACCATCAGCTGCACCTGGTGGAAGATGATCAGCGGCAGCAGCGCCGGGCCGATCGCCGTGGCGCTGAACAGCACCTGCGCCATCGGCACGCCGGTGGCCATGCTTTTCTTCGAACCGCAGAAGACGATCGTGATTTCGTCCTCCTTGCTGAAACCGAGGCTGCGCGCCAGCCAGGTAGTGGCCCATAGCACCAGCGCCAGCAGCGCGCAGCAGATCACCGCCAGCGCCGCCAGCGTGGCCGGCGGCACCGTCTGCCACAGGCCGCCGATCACCGAGGCGCTGAAGGCGGTGTAGACCACCAGCAGGATCGAGCTCTGGTCGACCTTCACCAGCCAGCTACGGTTGCGGTCGATCCAGGCGCCGATCCACGGCCGCATCAGGTGCCCGGCGACGAACGGCAGCAGCAACTGCACGCTGATGTGGACGATCGCATCCAGCGTCGAGCCGGCGGCGCCGCCCGCCTCCAGTTCCAGCTGCAGCAGCAGCGGCGTCAGCACGATGCCGATCAGGCTGATGGCGGAGGCGCTGCAGACCGCCGCCGGTACGTTGCCGCGCGCCATCGACGTGAATGCGATCGCCGACTGCACGGTGCCCGGCAGCGCGCACAGGTAGAACACGCCGATGTACAGCGGCAGGCCCAGCAGCGGCGCCAGCACCGGCTTCAGTGCCCAGCCTATCAGCGGGAACATGACGAAGGTGCAGGCAAATACCAGCAAGTGCAGGCGCCAGTGCATGGCGCCGGCGATGATGGCCTCGCGCGACAGCTTGGCGCCGTGCATGAAGAACAGCAGCGCGATCGCCAGGTCGGTGATCCGTTCGAACACCAGCGCCCCGTGGCCGTGCGCCGGCAGGACGGTGGCGGCGAGCAGGACCGCGATCAGGATCAGGGTGAAGTTGTCGAATACGAGGCGCAGGCGGGACATCATCGAGGAAAGAGTGCAACAGTGCGGTTGAAGGATTGCAGCGCCCGCTGGCGCCGCGTCGGCAAGACGCTAACATATCCGGCAACGCAGGTTTGACGATAAAAGGATATGAAACATCGCCAGACGGACATCGACGGTACCGCGCCGCGCCATTTGCGGACGCTGAAAAGCCTACCGCGCCGGATATACGGCCACCGGCTGGCGCTGCCCAACCGCGCGATCCGGCAGCACCACCGCCATCCGTGGATACAGCTGTCGCATGCCGCCCAGGGCGTACTGCAGGTGGCGACCGCGACCGGGCGCTTCATCGTGCCGCCGCTGCACGCGGTCTGGATCCCGGCCGGGGTGCCGCATGGCGTCGCCTGCTCGAAGGATACCGAAATGCGCAGCCTGTACATCGATCCCGGCGCCGCCGCAGCCGGCTGGACCGAGTGCCGGGTGCTGGCGGTCGATCCGCTGCTGCGCGAACTGATCCGCGCCTTTGGCCAGTTGCCGGCCGAATACGACGAACACGGGCCGGACGGCCGCCTGGTCGACGTGCTGCTGGACCGCCTGGCCGCCGCGCCCGAGGCCGGCATGATGCTGCCGTGGCCGCTGGACGCCCGCCTGCGCAGGCTGTGCGACCGCCTGCAGGCGCAGCCGGACAGCCGCGAGACCCTGGCGGAGCATGCGCGCGAGCTCGGCGTGTCGGCCAAGACCCTGAGCCGGCTGTTCCTGCGGCAGACCGGCCTGAATTTCCGCCTGTGGCGCCAGCGCGCACGGCTGCTGGCGGCGCTGCCGCTGCTGGAACGCGGCGTGCGCATCACCGACGTGGCGCTGGCTTGCGGCTATGACAGCATGTCCGCCTTCATCGCCGCTTTCCGCGAGCAGATGGGCGCGACGCCGGGAGAATTCTTCGCCGCCGCCCGGCCGGCGGGTAACGGCGGTGAATCCGGCACTGAGTCCAGGCGGCGCTAGCCGGGCCCAGGCGGGTTCCTGCCTGGCCAACGCCGCTGCGCCGCCGGCGGCGGCGTCCATTGATACAGCCAGGTTTCCGACAGCGGCTGGCCGTCCACCGCCAGGTAGGCGCGCAGATCGATCGGCGCGATGCCGTCGTCGGCCGGCTTCAGGTCGAACATCAGGCGGTAGCCCTGGATCGCGTGCAGCGGCCGCGCCGAGGCCAGTTCGACCGTGCCGCGCGAGGCGCTGATCTTCGGCAGCACCTTGACGTGCTTGCCGAGCAGCCCGAGGTCGCCGCCGGCGAAATCGATGACGAAGCGCCACGAGTAGTAGCTGCGCTTGCGGCCGACCACGCCGCCGATGCCGGTGCGGGTCGCCGTCACCGTCGCCAGCGGCGGCACTGCCGGCATCCGCCGGCCCCAGTGCAGGCGATAGGCGAACAGCAGTTCCTGGCCGGCCTGCGGCTTGTCGTCCGGGTTCCAGAAGCAGACGATGTTGTCGAAGGTTTCGTCGGCGGTCGGGATCTCGACCAGCTGCACCGCTCCCTTGCCCCACCCTCCCTTCGGCTCGATCCAGGCGCTCGGACGCAGGTCGTAGAACACGCCGTCGTCCTGGTAATGGTCGAAATCGCGGTCTCGCTGCAACAGGCCGAAGCCGCGCGGGTTTTCATCCTGGTAGCTGTTGAAGCGCAGTTGCGCCGGGTTGGTCAGCGGCCGCCAGATCCGTTCGCCGTTGCCGCGCCACAGCGCCAGGCCGTCGGAATCGTGGATTTCCGGCCGCCAGTCGTTGGCGGCGGCGATGTGGCGGTCGTTCTCGCCGTACTGGAACATGCTGGTCAGCGGCGCCACGCCGAGCCGCTCGATGGTCCGGCGCGGATACAGCGCGGCGTCGATGTCCATCACCAGCGTGGCGGCCGGCTGGATCTCGAAGCGGTAGGCGCCGGCCACGCTGGGCGAATCGAGCAGCGCGTACACCACCAGCCGGCTCGAATCCGGCTGCGGCCGCTCCAGCCAGAAGGCGATGAAGCTGGGGAATTCCTCCGGCCGTTCCATGCCGCAGTCGATCGCCAGTCCGCGCGCCGACAGCCCGTACTGCCAGTCGGAGCCGACCGCGCGGAAATAGCTGGCGCCGAGAAACGCGGCGATGTCGCGCTCCAGGTCGGTGTGGAAATTCAGGCGGAAGCCGGCGAAGCCGAGGTTCTTCGGCAGCGTGCCGGCGTGCAGGCCGCTCTTGCCGTAGTCGAACATCGCCGAGTCGTAGGCCAGTTCGCGCGCCTGGCCGTCGCGCACTTCGAAGATCTGCACCGGCGACTTGAAGAACAGCCCGAGGTGGAAGAAGCGCGCCTCGAAGCGCAGCTTGTCGCCGGCCCACAGCGCATGGCCGGGACGGTAGCGGATCGCCTGGTACTGGTCCCAGTCGAGCCGTTTCACTTCATCGGGGATGTGGCTTTCCGGCGCGCGGTACGGCTGCTGCGCGTACTGCCGCGCATAGCCCTTCAGCCAGGCATAGTCGAAAGTGCGCGCTTCGCCCAGGAACTGCAGGGGGCTGGCGGTGCCGGCGGCGGCCAATAGCGGCGCGGCCGGGAAGCCGGCGGCGGCCAGCGCGGCGGATGCTTTCAAGAAATCACGGCGTTGCATGGGTTTCCTCGTGTGGACGTCCGGAAGCGCGGCAAGCGGCCGCCGTTGCCGCCGCCCAACCGCGCGCTGCAGGTGCAACAGTAGCAGCAGATGGCACCGGTCCGCTTTGTCGCCGGGCAAGCCGGGCCGGAATGGCGATGACGGCAGCGCTCGAGCATGCGCGAGACCAGCGGCGCTTCCGGCTGCGGCGTCGCGGCCGCGCACCGGGAGCGCCCGGACGGCGGCTCGGCATCGCAACATACTCCAAGACAACACATCCTATGCCGCGCTATTTTCCTGCCAGATCGATGCATACTCCCTGATCTTTAGGCCAAGGCCGGCGGCGTGCGTCAGGCCGCGCAGCCGCTTTCGTTGCGGCGCAGCAAAAAGACCCGTGTCTCGGCTAGAATGCCGGTTCCCTTCCCTGAATCCATGCGCCGCCGGCGCCCGAAGACCACGATGTCCCGACCTTCCACCGAACAGCTGACCGCCGAATGGGCGGAGCGGCTGCGCAGCTTTTCCGCCCCCGTGCGCGCCCACCTGCGGGCGCTGGCCGAGACCCACCGGGAAACGCTGGCCGACCGCTTCTACCAGCAGATGCTGGAAGACCCGGCCGCCTCCAAGCTGCTGTCGCACGAACAGGTGCAGACGCGGCTGCACGCATCGATGCAGGGCTGGGTGGCCAGCGTGTTCGCCGGCGCGCCGGACGACGACCTGCAGCCGCTGATCGCGCGCCAGATGCAGATCGGCGACGTCCACGCACGCATCGACGTGCCGATGCACCTGGTGCTGCGCGGCAGCCGCAGCCTGAAAGGCCGCTTCCACGAACTGCTGCAGGACGCGCCCGGCCCGCAGCCGCTGGAAGCCGTGCACCTGATGCACACGCTGATCGACCAGGCGATGGAGATCATGAGCCACGCCTACGCCAATGCGCACGACCGCAACGCGCGCGCGGCCGAAGCCTACCGGCTGTTCTCGGTGGTGCAGGACGTCGCCACCGAACGCGAGCGCCAGCGCGCCACCCTGCTGGACTGGGAAAACCACCTGATGTTCGAACTGGCGGTCGGCCAGCGCGCGGCGCATCTGCCGCGGCTCGGCTCGGACGAGTTCGGGCTGTGGTTCCGGCACAAGGGCGCGCACGCGTTCCAGGGTGCCGCCGAGACCGAGCAGATCCTGCAGGCGATCGAGCAGATCGACGGCGTGCTGCTGCCGGCCTTCGACCTGCCCGCCGCTTCCGGCGAGGACACGCGCGTGCAGCGGCTGCGCGAATTGCGCGAGCAGACGCGCGTGATCGGCTTCCACCTGGATGCGCTATTCCAGCAGAACAGCGAGCTGGAAGCCGGGCGCGACGTGCTGACGCGCCTGTTGAACCGCAAGTTCCTGCCGGTGGTGCTGAGCAAGGAAGTCAGCTATGCGCGCCAGCGCGGCAGCAGCTTCGCGCTGCTGGCGATCGACATCGACCATTTCAAGCAGGTCAACGACACCTGGGGCCACGAGGCGGGTGACATGGTGCTGCAGCAGGTGGCGGTGCTGCTGACCAATTCCAGCCGCGGCGGCGACTACATCTTCCGTCTGGGCGGCGAGGAATTCCTGCTGCTGTTGGTCGACGTCGACCGCCAGCGCGCGCTGCAGGCGGCGGAAAAGCTGCGCACCCAGGTCGCCGCCGAAACCCTGCGGCTGCCGCAGGAGCGCAGCCTGTCGGTGACGATCAGCATCGGCGTGGCGCTGTACGGCGGCCACCCCGACTACAAGCTGATGCTGCGCGGCGCCGACGATGCGCTGTACCGCGCCAAGCAGGACGGGCGCAACCGGGTGGTGCTGGCG
>JBAUJK010000380.1:0-2685 GCA_049683695.1 Burkholderiaceae bacterium | reverse complement strand
GCGGCGCCTGCGTCGGCACCGAAACGCCGGCCGCGCACGCGGCGCGGCTGGCGCGGGCGCTAAAAGACATGCGGGTGGCGGTGTGGCCGTATGCCGGCGCGGTCGGACTGGTCGAGGAGTCCGACGGCTGGCGCCAGACGCACGTGATCGACCACTGGTTCTACGTCGGCACGCTGGATGATGGCGACGGCGGCCAGACCCGGCTGAAGCGGCCGGCGCGGCGCGTGTTCGACATCGACAGCTACCAGATTCTGGTCAAGCCGGTGTTGCAGCGCGCGCTGCCGATCGTGCCGGTGACGCTATGAGCGGAATTTGAGCGTTCTTCAACGCTCCTGTGGCGCCTTACGGCGCGCCGGCTTGCCAGGCGCAGAGACGTCGGCGGAGGCCAGGCGCTTCTGCCATTGCACGGCCCATTGCTGCAGCGGCAAAAGCGCGTCGAGCAGCTTGCCTCCGGAAGCGGTCAGTCTGTAGCCGCCCGGCTGCTCCAGCGACACGATTCCGGCGTCGCGCAATTCGCGCAGCCGCTGGTTCAGCACCGTCGGCGACATCGCATCGCAACGCTCCTGCAATTCCCGGAAGCTCAACGGTGTGTCGCGCAATTCCCACAGCACGCGCAGCACCCAGCGCCGCCCGAGCAGATCCAGCAAAGCCATGATCGGCCGTCCGCTGCGCGAGCCGCGCACCGGCGTCCCGGGTTTTGAAATCGGCATCTTTTTTCTCCACTACTTAATATGTAGCACTATGCTACAGTAAACGTAGCATCGGAATCAACCGCTGCAAACCCATACAGGAGAAAAGCATGTCCGAAAACCGCATTGCCCCAGCCGAAGCCCCCTTCGAGCCTGCGATCGCACAGGCATTCGCCCGCATCATGCCGCCGGGCCGGGAGCCGCTTGCATTGTTCCGCACCATGGCGCGCAACCCGCGCGTCCTGCAGCGCATGTTTGCCGGCAGCCTGTTGGATCAGGGCACGCTTGCGCTGCGCGAGCGCGAACTGGTGATCCTGCGTACCTGCGCGCGCTGCGGCTCGGAATACGAATGGGGCGTGCATGTGAGCTTTTTCGCCGAGCGCGCTGGTCTCGACACGCGGATCATCGAAGCGACCTGCGCCATTCCGGCCGAGCCGGATGAGCTCGATACGCGCGACGCGCTGCTGTTTGCGCTGGTCGACGAGTTGCATGATCACGCCGACCTGTCGGCGGCCACCTGGGATGCGTTGGCGGCGCATTTCAGCGCCGAACATATTCTGGAATTGATCGCGCTGACCGGCTATTACCATACGATCGCATTCCTGACCAACGGGTTGCGGATCACACCGGAGCCCTACGCCGCGCGCTTCCCGGCCGTGCACAGCAGCGGCGGACCATCAAGCGCCGTGGTGCGCCGGAAATTACCCATGTGCACTTGAAGCAGCGGTGCGCGGCTGGTCGGCCATTTCCTGTGGCGACTCTCGCATGAGCCACCCGACCGCGCGCACCGATTCTGCGACAATCCCGCCATGAGCACGTCCGCACGCCCTTCTTGGCCGCAGTCCGGCCCGCTGTTTCACATTGCTTTCTACCGCTTCGTCGCGCTGCCCGATGCGGACGCGGTCGCCGCGCGCCTGCGCGAACTGGCGCAGGGACTGGCCGGCAGCATCCTGGTGGCGGAAGAAGGCATCAACGGCGTACTGGCCGGCGCCGCCGCCGCGCTCGACGCCTTCGAGCGCGCGCTGCTGGACGACCCGGTCTTCGAACGGCGCTTCGCCGGCATCGTCTTCAAGCGCAGCGGCTGCAGAACAGTCCCGTTCCACCGGCTCAAGGTGCATCGGAAAAAGGAAATCGTCGCGCTCGGCGCGGCTGCCCGGCCGGACGGCGGCAAGAACGCCGGCATCGACGTCAGCCCGGCCAACTGGCGCCGCCTGATCGCAGCAAGCGACGTGGTAGTGATCGACAACCGCAACAGCTTCGAATACCGGCTCGGCCGCTTCAAGGGCGCGATCGATCCGCAGGTCGCACACTTCCGCGACTTCCCGGCCTACCTGGCGGCGCAGGCGCCGGCCTGGAAAGCGGCCGGCAAGCGCGTCGCAATGTACTGCACCGGCGGCATCCGCTGCGAAAAGACCAGCCGCGCGCTGGACGATCTCGGGCTCGACATCTACCAGCTCGAAGGCGGCATCCTGAACTACTTCCAGGCGATGCCGGATGCCGAGCAGGACTGGGACGGCGAATGCTTCGTGTTCGACAACCGCATCGCGCTCGACACCCGGCTGCAGGAGACCGGCACCAGCGCCGAGGATGTCTATCGCGATGAGCCGGACGGCGCCTGGCGCCTGCAGCGGGCAAAGCGACTGGATGCGGCCGGTTAGGAAAATCCCGCCGGACCGCGACGGCGTCGGCCCCAGCTGCGTCGCGCTGCCGCCCGGCAGCTGGCCGACCGTGCTCGATTTCCTCGCGTCGCGCTTTCCGCACGTACCGCGCATGCAGTGGCTGACGCGGATGCGGCGCGGCGACGTGCTCGAGGCCGACGGTGCGCCGCTGGCGCCCGACAGCCGCTACCGGCAGCACGCGAAAATCCACTACTACCGCGACCTGCCGGCCGAAGCGAAAATTCCGTTCGAAGCTGCGGTGCTGTTCCAGGACGATTACCTGGTGGTGGCCGACAAGCCGCACTTCCTGCCGGTGACGCCCAGTGGCCGCTATCTGC
>JBAUJK010000379.1:0-2068 GCA_049683695.1 Burkholderiaceae bacterium | reverse complement strand
CCAGCACGCCGGCCGATTGCAGGAAGCGGCGCCGGCTCAGGCGCGCGGCCCGGGCTGCCGCCGCGGAGTGGAACTCGCTGTCTTCGTGCATTGCCATCGCGCCGCTCCATGAAAGGCGAGCTACGGCCGTGCACCCTCGCGCTGGCGCGCAGCGGCCGGACTCGCCGGGACAGGAACTGGTTCGATCCGCGCAGCGCCGGCCGGTTCTGCCGGCGGCCGCCTACATGGCGAAATGCCGGGATCGGAGCGGCGTCGCGCTGAAATATCTGTCCTGCCGCGGGCGGGCGCTCGCGCTGGACCGCTTCCTGCGCAACCTGACTCCAAGCGGCTACCGGCGCAGATGCTGCGCCTTTGGTACGGATGGCGCGGCCGTGCCGGTGCAACACGTCAGCGCCTGCGGCAGAAATCATGGGGTCGGGAGTATGTGACAGAAGCGTCCACACAACACCCTGTACAAGCCATAATGACCGGGAGTATATGCCGCTGACATACCGGGCGGCAGACGCTGCGGCGGCATGGCGGCGCGGCATCCGCCAAAAACCCGGCCGGCGCTTGCGGTCGTGCCGGCGCCGCCTAGAATGAAGCGATGCCGCGCCGGCCGGTGCCGGCTTCCAAAGGAAAGCCATGTCCTTCGCCGCGATCGAAGTCAGCGCCGACGGCTTCGCCGGTGCCGCGCCGCGCGAGGTCTGGCGCGTGCTGACCGATTACGAGCGGTTGCCGGAATTCGTACCGGACCTGGAAAGCTCGCAGGTGATCGGCCGCAATGGTTGTGAAGTGATGCTGCGCCAGCATGCCGAGAGCGGTGTGCTGTTCGCGCGCCAGCGCATCGAACTGGTATTGCGCGTGCTGGAACAGCCGTATTCGGCGATCGACGTCAGCTACGTGTCGGGCAACATGCAGCGCTACGACGCGCACTGGCGGCTACAAGCCGGTGAGGAAGCTGGCCAGGCCGGCACCCGGATCGGCTACCGCGCCAGCCTGCGGCCCGATTTCTTCGTGCCGCCGCTGGCTGGGCCGGCGCTGGCGCAGGCCAGCGTCGAACGCATGCTGCAGGCGTTGCTGCGCGAAATCGGCCGCCGCACCGCCGGCTAGCTTATTTGCCGGAACTGTTGTTGCCCGGCAGGCCGGCCTGCGTCGGCGACTGGCCATATTCGCCCGGCGTGCCGACCGTGCCCGGCACCGTCGGCTGGTTCTTCAGGTCCTGCTTCAGCTGCGCCTGGTTTTCCCGCTTTTCCTGCTTGTAATCCTTCTTGGCGGCCTTCTTGGCGGCCTTGTATTCCTGCTTGGCGGCATGATTCTCGATGCGCTTCTGCACATACGGGTCGCTGGAACTGGGGGTGGCCGCGGCGCCGCTGCCGGAGCCGCTGGCGGCCTGGGCAAAGGCGGTGCTGGTCAGCAGGGCGAGCGCAGAGGCGCCGATCAGATGTCGTAATTGCATCGTTCTCTCCTAACGGGATGCGCCGCGGATGGCGCGCATCGGTGCAACGAATCGCGGCACCGCCGATTGCCGATATGCAAGGCCGGCGACGCCACGGGCTATGCCTTATGGAGAGAAGTGCCTTGTTGAAAGTTCAATGCGGGCGATTCACTGCGCCGGCGCTTCGCCGCCCAGCGCCGCCACCAGCGCGGCCAGCATCTGGCTCAATTCGCCGGTCATCAGTTGCATGTCGGCATCGAAACGTTCGTCGTCGCCGAGTCCGCCGCCGTCGGCGTTTTCCTTCAGCACGTCCAGCGGCGCCACGCGCTTGATCGCCAGCGATTCGGTCAGCACGAAGGACACGCGGTCGTTCCAGGTCAGCGCCAGGCGCGTGCATTGCTTGCCGGCGGCGATGTGGCGCCGCAAGTCTTCCGCCTCCAGCGCATGGCGCGCATAGCGCACGGTGGCACCGCCGGTGCCGGACGCGCGCAGCTCGGTATCCTGGTCGACCGAAAAACCGGCCGGCGCCTCGTCCGCCGCCAGCCAGCCGGTCATCGCCGCCTGCGGCGACTGCGCCACGCGCAGGTTGGTGACGGGAAACGGATCGACCGCCTTCAGCAGCAGCTTCAGGATTTCATCGGCGCGCGCCGG
>JBAUJK010000378.1:0-2789 GCA_049683695.1 Burkholderiaceae bacterium | reverse complement strand
GGCTGTCGCAGGCGGTGGAGCGGCAGACCGGCGGCCGGCTGGCGCTGGGCGACGCGCAAGGGACGCTGTGGCGCGGCTCCGCCTTCATCGGCGGTGCGCCGAGCGGCAATGAGGCACTGACGCCGCTGTTGCCGGGGCGCTTTGCGTGGCGTCTGTCGCCGACGCTGCTGCTCGGGCGGGTCGACGCCGAACTGGAAAACCCGGAGGCGCTGTCGGCTCCGGTGCATATCGACGGCAGCTGGAGCGAATGGCGGGTCAGCCAGGCGGCGATCCTGCTGCCGGCGGAACGGCTGGCGGGCCTGGGCATGCCGCTGAACACGATCCGGCCGTCCGGCCGCATGCGGCTGTCGTGGAACACGCTGCAACTGACGCGGCAGGGGCAGCGGGTCGATCTGAACGGCTCGCTGTTGCTGGAGATGACGGATATCGCGTCGCGCCTGTCGCCGATCAAGCCGCTGGGGGCTTATCGCCTGACAATGAATTGGCAGGGGCAGAATGCCACACTGCAACTGCAGACCGACCACGGGCCGATGCTGCTGTCTGGCAGCGGCAGCATCGACGGCGGCCGCTTCCAGTTTTCCGGACGGGCGGAAGCGGCGCCGGGTGAAGAAGAGAGGCTGGCAAATCTGCTGAATTTGCTGGGTCAGCGCCGTACCGAAAACGGCAAGAATTTTATCGCGTTAGAGTTCAGACAATGAAAAACAAGACAGCGGCAACCTCCCGCCAGACGCCCGACTGGAGACGCCTGGGCGCGCTCGCACTGCTCTCCGGCATCCTGCTGTGCGGGCCGGCGCCAGCATCGTTCGCGGCCGAGCCGGCGGCGGGCGAGGCCAACCTCAACTTCGTCGGCGCCGACATCGACACGGTGATCAAGGCGGTCGGCCAGTACACCAACATCACCTTCGTGATCGACCCGCGGGTCAAGGGCACGCTCAATCTGGTATCGGAAAAGCCGGTCAGCAAGGCGCAGGCGTTCCAGATGCTGAGCTCGGCGCTGCGGCTGCAGGGCTACGCGGTGGTGATGAGCGACGGCTACGCCAAGGTGGTGCCGGAGGCCGACGCCAAGCTGCAGGTCAGCCCGACGCAATCGGTGGCGCCGCGCGGCGACCAGATCGCGACCCGGATCTATCACCTGAACTACGAATCGGCCGCCAACCTGGTGGCGGTGCTGCGGCCGCTGATCTCGCCGAACAATACGATCAACGCCAATCCCGGCAGCAATTCGCTGGTGATCACCGACTATGCCGACAACCTGACCCGGCTCGGCAAGATCATCTCTGCGCTGGATGCGCCGCCCAACGCCGACCTCGATGTGGTGCCGGTGCAGCATGCGGTGGCGTCCGACATCGCGCTGATGGTGAACCGCCTGCTGGAGGCGGGCGGACCCGGCGCTCCGGGCGCCGCCGACAGCGGTCGCGTGATGCTGCTGGCCGACCCGCGCACCAACTCGGTGATCGTCCGCGCGCCGTCGGTGGCGCGCGCCAACCTCGCCAAGTCGCTGGTGGCCAAGCTCGACTTGCCGAGCGCGCAGCCGGGCAACGTGCACGTGGTTTACCTGAAGAACGCCGAAGCCGCCAAGCTGGCGCTGACGCTGCGCGCGGTGGTGTCGTCGGACGCCTCGGCCAACCCGGCGCCGACGCCGTCGACTTCCGGGTCGAACGCCAACGGCACCTTCGGATTGAATACCGGCTCGAGCACCGGCTCGGCCACCGGTGGCGGCCTGCTGAGCACCTCGACCTCGGCGCAGCCCGCCGGCGGCAATCAGGGTCTGGGGCCGCTGCCCAGCGGCGGTGCCGCCGGCTTCATCCAGGCCGACCCCGCCACCAATTCGCTGATCATCACCGCCAGCGAGCCGGTCTATCGCAATCTGCGCAGCGTGATCGAGCAGCTCGACGCCCGCCGCGCCCAGGTCTACATCGAATCGCTGATCGTCGAAGTGACCGCCAGCACCGCCGACGAACTCGGTGTTCAGTGGGCCGGCCTGTCCGGCGATAGCACCAGCAATTACCGGATCGGCACCATCACTGGCTTTTCTTCCGGCGGCAACAACCTGATCAACCAGCTGATCGCCCAGGCCACCACGGGCGCGCCGGCGACGACGCCGCCGACCAATGGCCTAAACCTGGGGATTTTTCACCAGGCCAACGGCCGCTTGGGATTGGGCGCGATCGCGCACCTGCTGGCCAGCCAGACCAACACCAACATCCTGTCGATGCCGAACCTGATCACGCTCGACAACGAGGAAGCCAAGATCGTGGTCGGCAACACGGTACCGTTCATCACTGGCCAGTTCACGACGCAGGCATCGGGCGGCGCCGCCGGCGTCAATCCGTTCCAGACCATCGAGCGCAAGGACGTCGGCCTGTCGCTGCGGGTGCGGCCGACGGTGTCCGAAGGCGGTACCGTGAAGATGGCGATCTACCAGGAGACATCGAACGTGCTGCCGAGCAAGGGTGGAGCCGCCGATCTGATCACCACCAAGCGCGCGCTGGAAACCAGCGTGCTGGTCGACGACGGCCAGATCATCGTGCTGGGCGGCCTGATCGAGGATTCGGTCAGCGACGGCGTCGAAAAGGTGCCGGGCCTGGGCGACATCCCGGTGGTCGGCAACCTGTTCAAGTACAACACACGCACCCGCGCCAAGACCAACCTGATGATCTTCCTGCGGCCGACCGTGCTCCGTACCACCAATCAGAGCGTCAACGTGGCCGCCGACCGCTACCAGTTCATCCGCAACCTGCAGCTGGTGACCCAGCCGGCGCCGACCGTGGTGCTGCCGACGATGACCG
>JBAUJK010000377.1:0-2948 GCA_049683695.1 Burkholderiaceae bacterium | reverse complement strand
CCCGCCTGCCGGCCGGCGGGCAGGCGACGCGGGTAGAGCCGTTGCAGGTGCCCGGGCTGGATGCCGCCCGGCACCTGGTCACGATCGAAAAACACGCCGCAGCATAGCGGCACAGGAAGGAGCACCGCATGAGCGTACTGTTTCAGTCCCTCGGCATCACCGACGTCTGGCAATTGATCGCCGCCACCATGATCTTTCTGATGCTGCCCGGCCCCGGCACCTTTTGCGTGCTGACCTGCGCCGGCCAGCGCGGCTTGCGCGGCGGCTTCACGTCGCTGGCCGGGCTGATGCTGGGCGACGCGGTGCTGATGTTGCTGGCGGTGATCGGCGTCGCCGCCTTGCTCAAGGCCAATCCGCTGCTGTTCCATGGCGTCCAGTATCTTGGCGCCGCCTACCTGGCCTGGCTCGGCTTCAAGCTGCTGACCGCGAAGGCGGAGCGGGGCGGCGCGGCGGCGGTGCCATTTTCGAACGCCGCCGATTTCCGCCGCGGCTTCCTGGTGACGCTGATCAACCCGAAGGCGATCGTGTTCTACATGGCGTTCTTCCCGCTGTTCATCGACCCGGCCGCTCACCGCGGCAGCCTGACCTTCATCTCGATGGCGGCGGTGATTTCCTGCTGCACGCTGTTTTATGGCAGTCTGCTGGTGCTGGCCGGCAATGCCGCGGCGCGCCGCCTGGCGCATAACCGGCGCATCGCCGCCTTCGCCACCCGCGCCGCCGGGGTGTTCCTGATCGGCTTCGGCATCAAGCTCACCACTAACTAAAACAATATGGCCAAGATATTCTGTGTCGCCAACCAGAAGGGCGGCGTCGGCAAGACCACCACCGCCGTCAACCTCGCCGCTGGATTGGCGCGCATCGGCCAGCGCGTGCTGCTGGTCGATCTCGACCCGCAGGGCAACGCGACGATGGGCGCCGGCATCGACAAGTCGGCGCTCGCGGCCTCGGTCTACGAAGTCCTGCTCGGCATGGCGCAGCTGCCGGAAGCGCGCGTGCGCTCCGGCGCCGGCGGTTTCGACGTGCTGCCGGCCAACCGCGAACTGGCCGGCGCCGAAGTCGAAATGGTGGCGCTCGAGCAGCGCGAAACGCGGTTGAAAGATGCCTTGGCGGCGGTGGATAGCGAGTACGACTTCATCCTGATCGACTGCCCGCCGGCGCTGTCGATGCTGACCCTGAACGGCCTGTGCGCGGCCAATGGGGTGATCATCCCGATGCAGTGCGAGTATTACGCGCTGGAAGGCTTGTCCGACCTGGTCAACACCATCAAGCGCGTGCACGCCAAGCTGAACCCCGACCTGAAGATCATCGGCCTGTTGCGCGTGATGTTCGATCCGCGCATGACGCTGTCGCAACAGGTGTCGGCGCAGCTGGAGCAGCACTTCGGCGACAAGGTGTTCAAGACCGTCATCCCGCGCAACGTGCGGCTGGCCGAGGCGCCGTCCTACGGCATGCCGGGTGTGAATTTCGATCCGGCGGCGAAGGGCGCGCAGGCATACATCGCCTTCGGCGCCGAGATGGTGGAGCGCATCAAGACGATGTGATGTTTATGAATCGCGGGACAGAGTTCATAAGCTGCAACGCGGCAAATTACTCTGTCCCCAACAAATTAGATTAGAAACAACATGGCAACCAAAAAATCCAAAGGTCTCGGACGTGGCCTGGAAGCGCTGCTGGGCGGCTCCGCCGACTTGTCGGAGGCGGTCCCGAGCGTCGCCGGCGCACCGTCGGCGCTGCCGGTAGCGCAGTTGCGCGCCGGCAAATACCAGCCGCGCACGCGCATGGACGAAGGCGCGCTGGCCGAACTGGCGGCGTCGATCCAGGCGCAGGGCGTGCTGCAGGCGATCCTGGTGCGGCCGGTCGCCGCCGACGGCGAGGTCCGCTACGAAATCATCGCCGGCGAACGGCGCTTCCGCGCCGCCCAGCTGGCCGGCCTGACCGAAGTGCCGGTGCTGGTCAAGGACGTCGACGACCAGGCGGCGGCGGCGATGGCGCTGATCGAAAACATCCAGCGCGAAGACCTGAATCCGCTGGAAGAGGCGCAGGGCATCGCGCGCCTGATCGGCGATTTCGGCTTCACGCACGAGCAGGCGGCCGGCGCGGTCGGCCGCTCGCGCAGCGCGGTCTCGAACCTGTTGCGCCTCCTGAACCTGGCGGCGCCGCTGCAGACGATGCTGATGGCCGGCGACATCGACATGGGGCATGCGCGCGCGCTGCTGGCGGTCGACGGCGCGACCCAGATCACGCTGGCCAACCAGGTGGTCGCTAGGCGGCTGTCGGTGCGCGACACCGAAAAGCTGGTGGCGCGCGCGCTGGCGGGCGAACAGGGCGCCGTCCCCGTGCTGCGCCAGGAAAAGTCGCGCGACATCGTGCGGCTGGAAGAAGAATTGTCCGACCTGCTGGCGACTGCGGTCAGCATCAAGACCCGGGCCCGGAACCGCGGCCAGCTGGTGATTGACTTCGCTAACCTGGACGCGCTCGACGGCGTCATCGCGCGCTTGCGCGGGTGAGGGAGTATATGTCCAAAAACTCCGCATCACGCCCGGATTATGGTTGGATGCATGGGAGTATCTGGAGCCGGCAGCAATACGCAGCGGCTTTTTGCGAATCACGCGCAGCCGGCGCGGTGACCGCGGCATGACGGACGCCACCATCCTGCTGCTGCCGGGTCTGTACGGTTCCGGCGCCGGCCACTGGCAGACGCTGTGGGAAGAGCGCCTGCCGCATGCACAGCGCGTGATGCAGCGCGACTGGGACGCGCCGCGGCGCGCCGAGTGGGTGGAGCAGCTGGACGCGGTATTGCGCGAAACCACCGGACCGGTATTGCTGGCCGCGCACAGCCTCGGCTGCGCCACCGCCGTCTGGTGGGCCGCGACGCACGGTGCCGCCACCCACGCGGCCAGGGTGCGCGGGGCGCTGCTGGTGGCGCCGCCGGATGTCGAGCGCGCCGA
>JBAUJK010000376.1:0-3926 GCA_049683695.1 Burkholderiaceae bacterium | reverse complement strand
GCTTGGCGCCGTGCCGCTGGCGGCGCCGGTCACCGCCGAACACGGCACCACCCAGGTCACGATGGCCGACCGCTACGGCAACGTGCTGTCGATGACCACCACGATCGAGGCAGCGCTCGGTTCCTTCCACATGGTCGGCGGTTTTTTGCTGAACAACCAGCTGACCGATTTCAGCGCCGAGCCGGAGCAGGATGGCGCGCCGGTGGCGAACCGGGTGCAGGCCGGCAAGCGGCCGCGCAGTTCGATGGCACCAACCCTGGTGTTCCGCCGCAACGCCGACGGCACGCGCGGCGAGTTCCTGATGGCGACCGGCTCGCCGGGTGGCGCGGCGATCATCCAGTACGTGCTGAAGACGCTGGTCGGCGTGCTGGACTGGAACATGGATGCGCAGCAGGCGGTGTCGATGATCGACTTCGGCGGCAACAATGCGGTGACGATGGTCGGTGGCGAACATCCAGGCGTGGACGCCAGCACGCCCACCGGCGGCCAGCCGGGCGATGCCGACCCGCTGGTGCGTGGCCTGCGCCAGCTGGGCCACAAGGTCAACGTCGCCGCGCAATCGAGCGGCCTCGGCGCGATCGTGCGGATGCCGGCGACGGCCGGCGCGGAGTTGACCGGCGGCGCCGATCCGCGTCGCGAAGGCGTGGTGCTGGGCGACGTTCGCCGCCCCTGAAGCGCCAGACGTGGGCGCGCAGTGCGCGGACGGGCCGTTCGGCCCGGAACCGCGCTGCCCGGCGCTGCGCCGGAGGAAACGCCGGTACCGCGGGGTTCGGCTGCGGGAACGGTGTTCATATAGTCTGATGGGAGTATGCTTTGATTCCGCAATGAATACGCGCGGGATATGCCATTTACCATGGGAGTATGTGAAAGGGTGAATGTCTGCCGGTACGTTTTGCCGGCCCGCGCACCCGTCACGCCGCTTTCGGATACATTGTGGGCCGGCGCAGCCACCCTGTGAACGGCGGCGACACGCCGCCTTTTTCTTTTCTTCTTTTCTTCCGCACGGATCAATCAGCATGAGTTCCCTGTTTTCTCCCTACGCGCTCGGCGCGCTCGCGCTTCCGAACCGGATCGCGGTGGCGCCGATGTGCCAGTATTCGGCCGATGACGGTGCCGCCACCGACTGGCACATGATCCATCTCGGCCAGCTGGCGCTGTCGGGTGCCGGCCTGCTGTTCGTCGAAGCCACCGCGGTCGAGCCGGAAGGGCGCATCAGTCCGGGCGATCTCGGCCTGTGGTCGGACCGCACCGAGGCGGCGCTGGCGCCGGTGGTGCAGGCGATCCGGCGCCATTCGCCGATCGCGCTGGCGATCCAACTCGGGCACGCCGGGCGCAAGGCGTCCAGCCAAGCGCCTTGGGATGGCGGCCAGAGCATTCCGGTGGCCGATGGCGGCTGGCAGACGGTGGCGCCGTCGGCACTGCCGCACTCGCCCGGCGAGCCGGCGCCGCTGGCGCTGGATGCGGCCGGTCTGGCGCGCGTGAAGGCCGCCTTCGTCAGCGCCGCCGAACGCGCGCTGCGGCTCGGCTTCGATGCCATCGAACTGCACGCGGCGCACGGCTACCTGCTGCACCAGTTCCTGTCGCCGCTTTCGAACGTGCGTGACGATGCCTACGGCGGGTCGCTGGAGAACCGCATGCGTTTTCCGCTCGAAGTGTTTGATGCGGTCGCCGCTGTAGTGGCTGGCCGGATTCCGGTCGGCGTGCGCATTTCGGCCACCGACTGGGTCGACGGCGGCTGGGACATCGAGCAGAGCGTGGTTTTCGCGCGCACATTGCGGCAGCGCGGCTGTGCCTTCATCCACGTGTCGTCCGGCGGCGTGTCGCCGCTGCAGAAGATCCCGGTGGCGCCCGGTTACCAGGTACCGTACGCAGCCCGTATCCGGAGTGAAACCGGGTTGCCGACCATCGCGGTCGGCATGATCACCGAAGCCGAACAGGCAGAAGCGATCGTTGCCAGCGGCCAGGCCGACATGGTGGCGCTGGCGCGCGGCATGCTGTACGACCCGCGCTGGCCGTGGCACGCGGCGGCGCGACTGGGCGCGTCGGTGACGGCGCCGCGCCAGTACTGGCGCAGCCAGCCGCGTGAGCACAAGCGGCTGTTCGGCGACATCTCGTTCGGCCAGCGCTGAAGCGCCGCTCTAGTCGGTCAGCTCGGCAAACTGCAGCAGCTTCATCGGCGGATAGATCTTCAGCGCGCGTGCGGCGCGCATGTTGATCAGTACCGAATGGCGGGTCAAGGCCGGCGATTCCAGCTCGCCCGGCTGCTTGCGGTGGAACAGGATCTGGCCGGCCTGGTGTGCCGCCACCTGGCCGATACCGGCCAGCGGGCTGACCAGCCCGAGCAGCACGTCGCCCTGGCGAAACGCCGGCTCGGTAGCGGAAAACATCGGTATTCCGCGCGCGATGGCGCCGTCGGCCAGAGTGCCGATCTGCTTCAGCGTGAAGGTCGAGCCGACGTAATAAAGGAAATCGGGCTGGTGCCGCGCCAGGCGGTCCAGCGCGGCCGGAATCGCCGCCGCGTCCGGGCGGCCGTCGCGGTTCGGTAGCCGCTCCTCGTCGACCGTCACCGCGTGCGCCTCGAATAAGCGGCGCGCCTCACGCGCCTGGGTCACGGCAGCCGGCTCGTCGGTGTTGTACAGCATGCCGATCCGGTCCAGCTTGCGGTAGGACTGCAGCAGCCGGATCTGCGCCTCCAGCGGCACCGAGGTGTTGGCGCCGGCTACGTTCTGGCGGCCGGAACGCTCGGCGCTCCGGGCGATCTTCGACGCCACCGGATCGCCGACGTACATGTAGACCACCGGGATGTCGGCCACGTGGCGCGCCGGATCGGCGCCGTCCCACGGGCCGACCACCGCCAGCGTGATACCGGTGCCCCAGGTGGCGATCAGGTCCGGCCGCAGTTCGCGCGCCTCGGCGACGAAGGCGGCGACGCGGCCGGTATCGCCGCCGGCGTCGCGCCAGACGAATTCCACCGGCCCCTGGCTTTCCAGGTTGCGGCGAAAGCTCTGACAGACTTCTTCGCAGCCGCGGTTGGTGATCAGCAAAACCCGCTTGACGGCCTGGGTCTGCGCCTGCGCCGCTGCCGGCGGCGCCAGCCATGCCAGCACCACGGACAACGCCATCACTATGCTACGCATGGTCACCGCGTCCCTCCCTTCGTGAAATCCATCCCTGCGCCAGCGCGCACAGCAGCAATGCCGCGCCCATCGCCTCGGCGGCGCCGGCATAGCCGAGCACGCCGATCAGCAGCGCCACCAACAGCGGCGCCAGCATCGCGCCGACCCGTTCGACCATCCGGTAGGCGCCGATCGCCACCGCTGGCGCTACGCCGGCTAGGTTGTCTTGGCCGATACGCAGCACCAATGCGCCCTGGGCCGGAAAGCCGGAGGCCCAGGCGGCGCCGACCAGCGCCACGCCGAATGCGATCGCGGCCGGCGTGTAGATGGCACCGGACAACAGGCCGGCGGCGCCAGCCAGCGCCAGGCCGCCCAGCACCAGCGGCAGATGGCGGCCGCTGCGGTCGGCCCAGCGCGCCGACGGCCCGTTCAGCAGCAGCACCAGCAGGAAATATCCCATCATCGCCAGCCCGACGAAAGAGGTCGGCTCGCCCAGCGCCGTCAGCGCCAGCGGCGCCCAGTAGAACAGCAGGCCCTGTTGCACGATCTGCATCGGCAGCGCGATCAGCGCGATCAGGCGCACAAAGCGCGGCTGGCGCAACAGTCGCAGCAGCGAGCCGGCCAGCGGCGCCGCCTGGCCGCCGCCGGTAGCCAGTGCCGGCAGGCCGCGCAGCGTGATCGCTGCCAGCGCGATGCAGATCAGGCCGAATCCGAACACCGGCGGAATGCCGGCACGGTCCGCCATCAGCGCGCCGAGGCCGGCGCCGCAGATGCCGGCCGCGACATACGCTGCCAGGTACAGCGCCATGC
>JBAUJK010000375.1:0-1625 GCA_049683695.1 Burkholderiaceae bacterium | reverse complement strand
CCAGTTCGATGTTCTCCAGGTTGCCGACCAGTGCCGCCAGCCGTTCGGCGCGGGCATCGTCGAGCACGCCGCGCAGGTTGCCGCGGAACTTGGCCAGCAGTTCGTCTTCCGACAGCGGATTGTTCGGGTCGCCCTTCGGATACAGGAAGGTCGCCTCGTGGCGCGTGCCGTCGTCCATCGTGACGATCACGCGCGCCGGGAATTTTTCCGGGTACAAGGGCGTGAGTTCCGGGTCGGCGACGATCTCGACCTTTTGCAGCAGCGCGCGGATCAGCGGGTCGTTGAAGCGCTCCGGCGCGAACTGCTTCTGCGTGATTTCGCGGTCGACCAGTGCCGCCGCCACGCAATACGGCACCGACAGCCGCGCCGCCATGCTCTTTTGCACGTCCTTGCTGGAAAAGTGCGACTTCACGGTGGAGTAGGTGCGCACCTCGACGGCGGTGATGCGGGCCGGGTCGAGCGGCTGGCGGCCGACGATTTCCAGCGTGGCGCCGATCGGCGAATGGCTGGCCAGGATCGACGGATAGAGCTTGAAACCGTTCTGCAGGATTTCCCAGTCGCGGCCGAGGCCGGCGGTCAGCGCTTCCGGCTTCGGTTCCAGGCTGTAGGCGGCCAGGTAGCCCTTCGGATGGCCGAGCACGTCCGGCGGGCTGCTGGCGCCGAGTTCGGCCAGCACCGCCGCCAACACGCCGTTCATCGCCGCCTTGCCCGGATGCACGCTCTTGGAATCGTCGCCCGATTCGAAGAAGGTGTTCAGCCCGCCGGCCTGGGTGCCGGCGAAGCCAAGCGCGGTGCGCGTGCCGTCGGCATCCAGCCCGTAGGCGCGCGCGGCGGCGGCGGCGGCGCCGAAGGTGCCGTTGGTCGCGGTCGAATGCCAGTAGCGGTAGTGGCTCGGCATCACCGCCATGCCGACCCGCGCCGCCACTTCGTAGCCGGCCACCAGCGCGACGATCAGGTCGCGGCCATTGCCGCCGCGCGCCTCGGTCGCGGCCAGCGCCGCCGGCACCACCACCGAGCCGATGTGCAGCAGCGCACGCTTGTGGGTGTCGTCGTTGTCGGCGGCATTGATCAGCATGCCGTTGGCCAGCGCCGCCGTCGCCGGATGGGCGCGGGCGCCGCCGATCACGCTGGCGGGGCCAGCGCCGAACTGGCGCGCCAGCGCGCCGGCGATGCCGGCCTTGCGCGCATCTTCCTTGTAGGCGGCCAGCGCGCAGCCGAGCGCGTCCAGCAGGAACAGCCGGCTCTGCCGCACCACCGGCGGCGGCAGGTCGTCGAATTGCAGGCGGGCGATGAAGTCGGCCAGCGCGGCGCTCGGGGTCGTTGTCATGGCAAGTCTTTCAGTGCGTGGCCCGGCGCAAGCGCCAAAGCCGGAACGAGGAAAAGGGATCGTCGCAAGTATCGCCAGCGGCGCTACAAACCGGAAGCGAGCATTTCCGAAACCAGCGTTTGCCGATTCCGAATGCTGGACGGTCCGCCGCCGGGCGCATCAGGCCGGCAGGTCCGGCCGCCGGCACAGGATATCGATCAGCATCTGCTGGAACTGGTTCCGCTCGTGCGGCTGGCGCCGCACGCAGACGCGCAGGTCGCGCCGCGCCCACGGCTCGGCCAGCCGCAACGTCAGCAGC
>JBAUJK010000374.1:0-2346 GCA_049683695.1 Burkholderiaceae bacterium | reverse complement strand
TGCCGGCGCCGCCGATCCGGCCGCCGCACCCGCCCTCGATGAAATCGTGGTGCAGAGTGCCGGCGCCGCCGCCCCTACGCTGCCGCCCGACCTGCCGGCCGCCGTCGAAGGCATCGATCGTCGCCAGATGGAGGAGTCGGTCAACGTCGTCAACACCGAGGATGCGCTGAAGTACCTGCCGTCGCTGCAGATTCGCAAGCGCTTCATCGGCGACGCCAACGGTATCGTCGGCACCCGCACCTCCGGCACGCTGATGAGCGCGCGCTCGCTGGTGTACGCCGACGACCTGCTGCTGTCTAACCTGCTCGGCAACGGCTACGCCTATCCGCCGCGCTGGGGGCTGGTGACGCCGGACGAGGTCGAGCGCATCGACGTCATCTACGGCCCGTATTCGGCGCTGTATCCGGGCAATGCGATCGGCGCGGTGATTTCGATGACGACGCGCACGCCGAAGCAGTTCGAGGGCAGTGCCAGCCTGCAGGCGTTCCGCCAGGATTTCAGCCTGTACGGCACCGACCAAAGCTTTTCCGGCAAGCAGGCCAGCGCGGCGCTGGCCGGCAGGAACGGCGACCTGTCGTGGTGGCTGAACGCCAACCATCTAGCCAGCAACGGCCAGCCGATGGGCTTCGTGGTCAAGCCGGCATCGACCACCGCCGCCGGTGCCGGCGATACGACGGTCACCGGCGCGCGCAGCGACCTCGACCAGTACGGCCGGCCGCGCCAGGTACTGGGCGCCAGCGGTATTACCGACACCGTGCAGGACCACGCCAAGCTGAAGCTGGCCTACGACTTCAGCCCGACGCTGCGCGCCGCCTATACCTTCGGCCTGTGGCAGGCCGATACCGATACCGGCGTCGCCTCCTACCTGCGCGATGCCGCCGGCAATCCGGTCTACAGCGGCGCGGTCGCGATCGACGGCCGCCGCTATCAGCTGGCGCCGACCGACTTCAACCCGGGCAAGGCGCGCCAGGAGCACTGGCTGCAAGGCCTGTCGCTGGCCAGCCGGACCGGCGGCGAATGGGACTGGGAAGCGGTGTTCAGCCGCTACGACTACCGCACCGACCTGTCGCGCGCGCCGACCGCTGCGCTGCCGGCGGCCGCCAATGGCGGGCCGGGCCGCATCACCGACATGGGCGGCACCGGCTGGAGCACGCTCGACCTGCGCGCGGTCTGGCGCCCGGCACTGGCGGACCGTGCGCACCAGGTCAGCTTCGGCTACCACTACGACAAGTACCGGCTGAACGCGCTGGTATCGAACGCCGCCGACTGGATCAACGGCGGCGCCGGCGCGCGCTTTTCGGCCTTCGCCGGCAGCACCGAGACCCAGGCGCTGTATCTGCAGGATGCGTGGCGCTTCGCGCCGGCGTGGAAGGCGGTGATCGGCGGGCGCTGGGAAAACTGGCGCGCGTTCGACGGCGCGGTGGCCAACGCCGCCGGCACGCTGCCGTTCGGCGAGCGGCAGGACAGTTTCTTTTCGCCGAAACTGTCGCTCAGCTTCGAGCCGGCGCCGGCCTGGAACCTGCGCGCCTCGCTGGCCAGGGCGTACCGGATGCCGAGCGTGTCGGAGCTGTACCAGGGCAGCATCGCCAACAACAGCATCGTCAACAACGATCCGAACCTAAAGCCGGAACAGGCGACTTCGGCCGAACTCACCGCCGAACACGAATTCGGCGGCGGCCTGCTGCGGGCAACGCTGTTCCAGGAAACGGTGCGCGACGCGCTGTATTCGCAGACCGACGTCAACACCAACGTCACCAACATCCAGAACGTCGACCGCATCAGGACGCGCGGCGTCGAGATCGCCTGGCAGGCCAGCGACGTCGGCGTGCGCGGACTGGATCTGGCCGGCAGCCTGACCTATGCCGATTCGGTGATCCTGGAAAACGGCCGTAACCCGGCCTCGGTCGGCAAGCAGCAGCCGCGCGTGCCGAACTGGCGCGCGACGCTGTCGGCCACCTACCGCCAGAACGAACAGCTGTCGTACGCGCTCGGCGCGCGCTACAGCAGCGGCCAGTTCGGCACGCTCGACAACAGCGACGTCAACGGCGATACCTATGGCGGCGTCGGCGGCTTCTTCGTGCTCGACGCCCGGCTGCGCTACCGGATCGACCGCCACTGGAGCGCGGCCATCGGCGTCGACAACCTGAACAATGCGCAATATTTCGTGTCGCACCCGTACCCGCAGCGCACGGTCACCGCCGAGCTGAAGTACGGCTTTTGATTTTCGACGCTGGAGGCAAGCATGAAAAACATTTCGTTCCGCTCCGTCCTGCCCTGGCTGCTGGCCACGCTGTGCATGGCACTCGCCGTGCCGGCCGGCGCGCAAGCTGCGGCGAGGAAAAAACC
>JBAUJK010000373.1:0-7693 GCA_049683695.1 Burkholderiaceae bacterium | reverse complement strand
GGAAAAAATCCCAGTGTCGATGATCCAGCCTGCTGTCAGAACGAAAAGTTGGCCCTGCAGTTTGGGCCAGCACCAGATTGCCATCGGCCTCGAACAGCCGTAACAGTCGCGGAGCCACCTTGAGGTCTGTTTTTTTCTCAAGCTGCCTGAGCATGCGCGCTTCCCTATAAAGGGCATCACGCGCCAGACAAGTTTTTGCCACTTTCATATAGGCGGTGGCGTTCCCCGCCTCATCCATTATTTGTAGCGTAAGCTTCTCCCGGGCCGAAATGGTCCCGCGCGAGATGGCAATATTTTTCTCGCCAACGCTCAGGCCCATCGTATCAACATATTTTGATAGGCGGGTTTTCTGTTCTTTATCCAAAAAGATAATTTGATGCTTGAGAATCGGGCCAATTTGCGTCAGACAGCGCAAAAAAAGTTTATAAAATTTCCCGGAAATGCGTGCTGGGGTATACAAATCCAGACTGCACCAAGCCACGTCCGGATTCGCTAGAGGAATGAGCCATTTTGGATTGCGTCTCGACGGCAGTACCAGGTACTGCAACCCCGATTCGCGACGTAACGCTTCGTGCGCGATCACCTCGCCGAGATTCTGAATCCCGGGAATATCTGGCTGAACTGACACGCCTCCTCCTCGAGTGTGTTAGCACGTGCAGCAATCAAGTTTCGTTCAAGCCGACATCGACCACCGTCCTGAATGAAGGCAATGAATGTGAAGCGATTTACACCGTTCTTGATCCTGCGGGCAGTGTCATGCCTGCCTTACGATCGCCTCGGTTGCCGAAATAGCGCTCAGAACTTGAGGCTGCAGTCGATGCTAAATTATTCGATAGCTTTAATGTGCAAGCTGCTTTAGGTTTGCTTGCGTGCGCGCAAAGAAAAGCATTGATTTTCCGCAACGTCAGCACCAGCAGACAAGACTCATTGCCCGAATGAGTGCCCATCGAGTGGACGGCACGATCCGGCCGATCAAGCTCGGCCAAACAATTGCCTCTCCGGGGGCACGGCGACGCTCGGAAATGTCAAGGTCAGGTGAAGGCAGCCAGCGGCGATATGATGGGTGTTACAAGTACGTGCTATTTGCGCGGCACCCGCCCCATCAGGAAGAATTCGTCGTTCGGCCGCATCGATACCGCATTCGCCAGCCGGTTCGACAGGCCGAAAAAGCCGGTGATGGCGGCGATGTCCCAGATGTCCTCGTCGTCGAAGCCGTGCGCGTGCAAGGCCGCGTAGTCGTCGTCGTTCACTTCCTGCGAGTTCAGGCAGACCTTGATCGCGAAATCCAGCATCGCCTTTTGTCGCGGCGTGATGTCGGCCTTGCGGTGGTTGACCGCCACCTGTTCGGCCACCAGCGGATTCTTCGCATAGATGCGCAGCAGCGCGCCATGCGCGACCACGCAGTACAGGCAGCCGTTCCTGGCGCTGGTGGCGGTGACGATCATTTCGCGGTCGGCCTTGGTCAGGCTGCCGCTTTCCTTCAGCATCAGCGCATCGTGATAGGCGAAGAAGGCCCGGAACTCGGCCGGCCGGTGCGCCAGCGCCAGGAACACGTTCGGCACGAATCCGGCCTTTTCCTGCACGGCAAGGATGGTCTGCCGGATGTCGTCGGGCAGCGCCTTCAGTTCGGGTACCGGGAAACGGGAAATGGCGTGGGCGTCGGTCATGCTCTGTCTCCTTTGCGATTGTCGGCCGCGGGCGCCGCCGGCAGCGCCGCGACCACCTGCTCCACCGTGATTTCCTCGACCCAGCCCTTGCGCCGCGCGACCGTGATCACGTGGCTGTTGGCTGCGTCGATCGGCGTCCATTCCGGGCTGGTCTGGCGCATCAGCGCGATCACCGGCACCCGCACCGCGTTGGCCAGGTGCATGACGGCGGTTTCCACGGTGACGATCAGGGTACAGAGACTCAGGATCGCCGGCAACTGGAAGAAGTTTTCCTCGGCGGAAAACAATTCGATCCGGGGCAGCGCGCACGCGGCGAACAGCCGGCGTGCCTCGGCCATCTTTTCCGGCACCACGTTGACCACGAAGCAGGCATCTTCCCACCCCGGCTGCCGGCGGATCGCCGCCGCCAGCTCGATCATGCGCTGCAGCGGCCAACTGCGCTCGGGCGACTTCGAAAACGCATTCAGGAACAGCACCTTGTCGCCGGCGGCGTAGCCCCACTCGACCAGCCGGCGCTGCGCCCAGTCGTGCCATTGCGCCGGAATGCGCACGAATGGAAAGCGTTCTTCGGCCGTCATTTCCAGCCCGAACAGCGTGCGGAACCAGCCGGCATAGATCGCGCTGATGTGCGCCAGCCCGGCAGAGCGCGGCACGTAGGCCGGAATCGACGCATCCAGCCGGCGGTAGATCAGATGCTTCGGGATGTCCCACGCGCGCACGCGCTTTTTCTGGCCGGCGACGAATCCTTCCGGGCTGATCCGGCGGATCAGCGCTGCATAGAAATGGCGCTTCAGTACCGCCAACGAAATCACGATCGGATAGCGCTCGCGTTGCGCCTCGGTGATCGAGCGCGCCAGCAACTGCGGACTGTAGGTTTCCTTGTACACCTTGTCGAACAGCGCGCAGTCGTCGACCCAGTCGTACAGCGAGTATTTGCGCAAATGCTCCCACTGGCCGGCATCGCGGGTGCGCCGGGTCTCGTCGACCCACAGGTGGATGCGGATGTGCGGAAAGGCGCGCGCGAACGCCTGGAAGCAGTTTTGCAGATAGGTGAAGTCGCCCAGCGCCAGGTGGGCAACGAACAGGATCTTGTCGGCCTTGGCCAGCAGTTCGCGGGGTACCAGCGATTCGGACATGAACGGCGTAAGAAAAAATTAGCGGAGAAAGGCCGGCCGCTTGCTCGGCCGCGCCTTCAGGTAGCGCAGATACCAGCGGATGCTTTCCAGCGTCTCGCCGCGCCGATACAGGAAGCGCGAATGCATGCGCATTTCCTTGTAGTTGCGCGGCGCCTGGTCGAGCGGCAGGTCGGACCACGGCGACATCCGGTGGTACTTGGAAAACAGCTCGCGCGATTCGTGCAGGCACCAGTCGTGCCACGGCTTGACCGCGCCGGCGAAATGAATGAAGCGCGGGTCGTCCAGCGATTTCATGCGCGTGACGCCGTTTTCCAGGTCGCCGATCAGGCCGTACAGCAGATTCCATTTCGGCTCGATGTAGCGCGCGCGCCCGTCCAGCACGATGTTCAGCGCATCCTGGTCGGGAAAGCGCAGGTCGCGCTTGCCGTCCGCCAGCAGTACGTCGATCACCTGCTCGGTGATGCGCTGCTCCAGCCACAGCGGCACGTTCATCAGCATCACGCCGGAATTGAAGTATTTCGGCTGCGACAGCTTCAGCGCGGCGGCGCGCCGCACGGTGGTCGCCTCGGCATCCGGCACCACCAGCGCGGGCACGCCCTCCAGATCGCGCCGCAACAGTTCCTCGACCTCGCCGACGCACAGGATGTCGGCATCCAGGTACAGCACGCGCTCGGCGGCATCGCGCAGCACCGACGGAATCAGCAGCCGCGTGAAGATCGACGGCGAATAGTAGGTGGAGGCGATGAAGTGCGAAAACTCGGCAAAGCGCGCCGGATCGATCAGGTGGATATGGGCGGCGACGCCGAATTCGCGTTCCAGCTGCTGCAGCCGCGCGCGATGCTCGTCGGCCACCGCGAACGCGAACACATGGAACACGAAATGGAGCTGGGGATTGTGGGCGAGCAGCGACGCGATGGTGGCGCCCATGCTGCGGAAGTAATGATTGTCGACGCAGAACGCCACGTGCAGCGGCTCACCGCCGCCGTGCAGTTGGCGCGCCGGCCGATCCAGGGCCACGATGTCCATCTATAGCACCTCCATCACTTGTTCCACCGTCACCGCATCGACCCAGTCGCGCCGGCGGGCGGCGGTGATGACGGTGCTGCGCGCGGCGTCCAGCGGCACCCATTCCGGGTTCTTCTGGCGCATCAGCGCCACCACCGGCACCTGCACCGCGTTGGCCAGGTGCATGACCGCGGTTTCGACCGAGACGATCAGGTCGCAGCGCTCCAGCAGCGCCGGCAGTTCGAAAAAATTCCGCTCGGCGGAAAATGCGTGGGTGCGCTGCAGCCCCTGCCCGCGCAGGAATTCGCCGATCCCCGCCATTTCGTGCGGCATGGCGTTGACGATGAAGCAGGCATCGCGCCATTCGTCGCGCGCCTGCATTTCCCGGATCAGCGCCGCCACCTTCGGCATCGGCCAGCAGCGCTTCTTGGTCTTGGCGAAGGAATTGACGAATACCCGCTTGCGGCCGCCGCTGCAATCCCATTGCCGCAGCAGCTCGTCCGTGCGCTGCCGCCACTGCGCCGGGATCTCGACGTAGGGCAGGCGCTCGTGCGGTCCCACCTGCACACCGAACAGATCGGCGAACCAGCCGGCGTACACGCCGCTGATGTGCTGCGGGTTGGCGCGTTCCAGCCGGTAGAGCGGCAGTGCCGCATCCAACCGGCGGTAGGCCAGCTCGCGATGCGGCAGCAGCAGCGAAAAGCGCTGCCGCATGCCGACCACGAAAGCGCGCGGGCCGACCGCGCGCGCCAGCGCCGCATATTGCGCCGGGCGCAGTGTCGCCAGCGATACCACCAGCGGATATTGCTCGGCACGCGCCTCGGCTACCGACTGCCGCAGCAGCTGCGGGCTGTAGGTCTGGTCGTACACCTTGTCGAAGAAAGAGCAGGCACGTACCCAGTCGTACAGCGAATAGGCTTTCAGCATCGGCCACTTGGAGGCGTCGCCGGTGCGGCGCACCTCGTCGACCCACAAATGCAGCCTCAGATGCGGATAGGCTTGCGCAAACGCCCGAAAGCAGTTCTGCAGGTAGGCGAAGTCGCCCAGCGCCAGGTGGGCGATGAACAGGATCTTGTCCGATTTCTGCAGCAGCTCGGTTGGTACCAGCGGGCTTGGCATCGATAGGCTTGGAGTGAAGTGGGTGGCAGGCTATTGCGGCGGTGCCGCCAGCGCCTCCTGCGAAAACTGCAGATGATACAGATTGGCGTACACGCCCTTCTGCCGCAGCAGCTCCTCGTGCGTGCCGCTTTCGACGATCGCGCCTTCGGCCAGCACCACGATGCGGCTGGCGCGCTCGATGGTCGACAGGCGGTGCGCGATGACGAAGGTGGTGCGCCCCTGCATCAGATGGTCGAGCGCGGCCTGTACCGCCCGTTCGGATTCGGTGTCCAGCGCCGAGGTCGCCTCGTCCAGAATCAAGAGCGGCGCATCCTTGTAGATCGCGCGTGCGATCGCCAGCCGCTGGCGCTGGCCGCCGGACAGCCGCGAGCCGTTGTTGCCGATCTGGGTGGCGAGCCCGTCCGGCAGGGAAGCGATCATGTCGCCCAGGTGCGCTGCCCGCGCCGCCGCCTCGATACGGCTGCGGTCCGGCTGCTTGTCGCCATAGGCGATGTTGGCGGCGATGCTGTCGTCGAATAGCACCACCTGCTGGCTGACCATCGCAATCTGCTCGCGCAGGCTCGGCAGTTCGATGTCCGCGATCGATACGCCGTCGAGCAGGATGCGGCCGGTGGTCGGCGCATGGAAGCCGGCGATCAGGTTGACCAGGGTGGTCTTGCCGCCGCCCGACATGCCGACGAAGGCGATGGTTTCGCCCGGCGCCACCCGCAGGTCGATTCCCGCCAGCGCCGGCCGCTTCTGGCCGGGATAGGTGAAGCCGACGTCGACCAGCTCGACTGCGCCGCGCGCGCGCCCTTCCAGCACGCGACCGCCGACACGTTCGAGCGGCGCGTCGATCAGGTTGAACACCGCTTCCGCCGCCGCCATGCCGCGCTGCAGCGGACCGTTGACCTCGGCCAGCTGTTTCAGCGGCGTCAGCAGCATCAGCATCGCGGTGATGAACGAGACGAAGCCGCCGACCGTGATCTGGCCCTGACCGGACTGGATCAACGCCAGCACGATCACCACCGCCACCGCGCCGGCGGTCATCAGCTGCGTGATCGGCACCGTGGCGGCGAAGGTCTTGGTCATGCGCATCGTGTAGCGGCGCAGGTTTTCGGCACGCTCCTCGAAGCGCGCGCGCTCGTAATCCTGGCCGCCGAAGATCTTGATCACCTGCTGCGCACGCGTGGTTTCCTCGATCACCTGGGTCAGTTCCGCATTGACCGCCAGCGCATCCTGGTTCAATTTTTTCAAACGCTTGCCGGTGGCGCGCACCACGATCGCCACCAGCGGCAGCAGTATCAGCGTGACGATAGTCAGCATCCAGTTCAGGTACAAGAGCCAGGCCAGCAGGCCAGCCACCGTCAGCGCCGAGCGCACGATCGACGTGAATACCTTGGTGATCATCTCGATGATCTGCTGCACCTCGAACATCATCGAGTTGATGATACGGCCGACGGTATGTTCGGCGTAGTACTCGGACGGCACGTACAGCATGCGGTGGAACATCAGGCGGCGCAGGTCGTTCAGCAACCGGCTGGAGACCCAGGTCATCATGTAGGCGGACAGGAAGGTGGAGCTGCCGCGCACCGCGAAGATGCCGATCACCGCCAGCGGCACCAGCCAGTACGGAAACGACTGGCTGCCGGAAAAGCCATTGTCCAGCAGGACCTTGAAGATGTACGGCACCACCGGCTCGGTGGCGGCGGTGACGATCATCCCGAGGAAAGCCAGCGCCAGCCGCTTCTTGTACGGACGGTGCATGGCGGCCAGGCGGGCCAGGTTGTCGGGAAGTTTCATCGGCAGGAAAGGATCGCGGCAAGGCGCCGCGTCATGGATTCGGCAGCATGGCTTTGCGCCGGATGATAAACGCAAACAGGATCGCCGCGAAGATGGCATAGAAATTGTCGCAGGCTCCCCACATGAACATCACGTCGGTCAGGCCCAGGATCAGGAAACCGGAGCACAGGATCAGGCCCATGCCGCCGGTGACGCGAATCTCGCGGTCGACGTGGCGGGCGGCGCGCAGGAAATAGGCCGCCGGCACCAGATATAACGCGAGGATCGCCAGCAGGCCGGGAACGCCGAGCGTGACCATGTTGTACAGGATCTCGTTGTGCGAATGCGGCTGGTGGCTGGATACCGGCGTCAGGATGCCGCGCTGCTCCAGTTCCAGCATGGCCTTGGCATACCCTTCGCGGCCGACCCCAACCGCCGGATGCTCCAGGAACAGCAGCCAGGAGCCGGCCCATAGTTGCAGTCGCACGCCGACCGAAGTCACCGAATTGTCCTTCTCGTAGTACTGGGTAAGGTCGTGCCGAACCTCGTCGAGCCTCTGCTGCACCAGACTGGACGACGCGAACAACGCGGCCAGCAGTACCAGTGCCGCCGCTACCATTGCCAGGATCCTGCGCCGTGGAATGTGCCGCCCCAGCACGACTGCGGCAATCAGCACGCATACCGGAATGCTCAACCACGCACCGCGCGTCTGTGACAGATAGGCGGCATAGACTCCCGCCACGCCGGCCGCCAGCTTCAGCACGATGCCGATTCGCTGCCAGAAGCCGTCGCCGGTACCGTAGCCGATCGTCAGCAGCGCGAAAAATCCGAGCAGCTGCGACATCTGCGCCAATTCGATGATCGGCATGAAATAGACATAGCCGCGAAAAGTACCCCCCCGGGTCGTCACGTACATATGGACCGCCGCCGCCAGCGCGCCGACGACGTAAGCCCACTGCAGCTGCTTCATCCACGCCTGCGGCAGCAGCAGCACCACCCACAGCA